>DQTK01000040.1 GCA_015662815.1 Aquifex aeolicus
GGAAAGTTAATAGAGAGCCAGAAAATAAAAGAAGAATTAAAATATAAAGCTCTGATAAATATTTTCTCACAAAACCCATATACTTTATACCTGTTAAAGAAAAATCCACCTATAACTTGCGAAATAGAAATTTGAGCCTTTGTAAACGTAAGATAGAAGATAAAAAGAAAAAAAAAGAAACAGAGAGATCTTAAGCCTTTTGAAGGGTAGCTTCAGGTTTAGGAAGCCAGGGTTCTATACCTTGCTCCTTAGCCCATTGGTTTGCAAATTCGTAAGCTGCCCTTGCGGTAGCTATGTTCTTCTCTATGAGTTCTAGCTTTTTCTTAAATTTCCTTTCTATTGCGGAGTCAAGAGATGCCGTACCACCGGACACGACAAATTTCTTGAGGAATCTCGTCTTTATACCTTCTTCTATGGGTTCCATATCAACTATTTGGGTAATTCCGAAGAAAGCACCTATCATAGCCATATTGGTGGCAAGTTCCGTCCCCACATAATCTAACGCAAACTTTGTAGCCGAGAAGTTAAATATTTTTACATTTCTTTCTTCCAAAAAAGCTCTATCCTCATCAGTGAGTAAATCTTCTTCTGTATTGATGATAATCAATCCATTTTTCTTAATACCGGAGTAAAAGGGCATTGTGTTAGATTTACCCATTGTGATGACTTGGGAGTGGAAAACCATAATAACATCCGGATAAACAACTTCTCCTCTATCGTATATAGGTTCTATACCTATTCTTACATAACTTTCGGAAGGAGCCATTCTCTTCTCCGCACCGTAGAAGGGATTGGAAACGGCATAGTAGCCCGCGTTGTCCGCAGCAGTAGCCATAATATGGGCAGCGGAAACAGCCCCCTGCCCACCGATAGCAGGTATTCTCACATTAATCCTTCTTCTTACGGGTTGGCTCATAATAATCCCTCCTTTTTCTTCCTTTCAATAACTTCCTTAGCTTCATCGGTCATGTATTCAAAGAACTTAAATCTTTCCTTATCCCTTTGTCTCATTTCCCAGAGACCCTGGTCAGCATTAAGACCTATTTCAAGGATACAGGGAGTATAGAGATGTATATAAGTAGGTCCTACTTCCCTTGCAACGTAAATAGCTTTTTTAACCACCTGTTCAACTTTCTTAGGAGAAGAAACAGATAGTCTGGCTACATAGTGACATCCCGAGTCTATGGCAAGTTGCCACATCGGTACTTTATCCCATTGCTTTCCACCCGGAGCCATCTTAAACTCCATACCTCTGGGTGTAGCTCCGCTATCTTGTCCTCCGGTGTTAGCGTACACTTCATTGTCAAAACAAATAGTTGTTATTTTTTCCTGTCTGAAGAAAGATTGTAGTGTGCAATCCAATCCTATGTCAATTGTTGCACCGTCTCCTGCTATTACCACGACATCCTTAACTTTATCGGGAAACCTCCACTCTAAAACCCTTTTGATTCCGGAAGCTACGGAGTTCTGATTTCCGAAAAGAGGGTGAACTGTGTGAAGTGCTATATGAGGAAATACCAGAGAAGAACATCCAGTAGAGTTTACTATTACCGTATCTTCTGGATTGGGGAGAGAAGCGAGTATATATCTGAAAGCGACAGATTCAGGACATCCAGCGCAAAGAGAGTGTTCCTCTATGAGCTCTTTGGCGTAAGGAAGATCCATTACACCTCTTTTCGGATTACCCCAAGTTGCTTTTTCTTCAAGGTCTATAATTTCTTGAGGCATAAATTCTTTTAAATCTTCATTGATTTTAAATATCTTAACCGACATGTTTCACCTCCTTCCCTATGATTCTTAGAACTTCTTGAACGATAAATTCAGGAGGCATTGTCATTCCACCACCAACTCTGGGTGTTCCAAATATAGGAATATCAGTGTATCCGTAAAGAGCCCTCTTTACTTCTCTTTCAAGCCATCCGATTACGTTGAATTCGGGAATGAAGATATATTTAGCACCCTTAACAGCTTCTCTTACCTCTTCTGTGGGGAAAGGCCTTATTGTCTTTATTCTAAGTACCCTTGCCTTTATTCCTTCTTCGTGTATGAGTATCTGGGTTGCCTCTTTAGCCTGTGCTGCAGCGGTTCCACTTGCTATAAATAGAATCTCTCCTTCTGGGTCTCCGAAATGTTCTACAAGTCCTCTGAGATAATGTTTGGCGTAAGGTCTGGACCTTTCAATAGCAGCTCTTACTTCGAATTGCCAACTTGCGTGGGTTGCGTAGGAAATATAGTTAGATTTCATTACGAACGGGTCTCTCATAAACCTTCCGGGAGGCATTTCCATATCTATAGGAGGCATCGGTGCTTTATAGGGATCATACGGAGGAAGTGCGATATCTTGGGGAGGTAAATAAACAGCTTCTCTTGTGTGGGATATGAAGAAACCATCTATTGCAGTAATTATCGGGACGTGAACATCGGGCTGTTCAGCAACAACAAATCCAGCTATTATCATATCAAAGAGCTCTTGGGCTGTCTCAGCATGCCATACCATACATCCCGTATCTAAAAGGAAATAAATTTCGAGGTTATCGGGCTGGATAGATAGAGGTGAATTTATACCTCTTGCCATAAGGACCAGTTGTATGGGAAGTCTTGAACCAGCCCACATAGGGAACAGTTCCATAGCTCTGAGTGTTCCGGGCCCGGATGTAGTAGTAATTGTTCTTGCTCCTGCCATAGCACATCCGGCTACTTCGGACATGACTCCGAATTCAGACTCTCCTCTGAAGTATACACCTATGTATCCCTCTCTCCAGAGTTCACCGAGCATGTGTGCTGCTTCTGACTGGGGAGTGATTGGATAGGAAATTGATGCATCTACGCTAGCTCTCTTTGCCGCCTCCTTTACAGCTTCGGAACCTGTTATGAAGTGTTTGGTTCTTGGCGCTTCGAAGAGAAGATAATCAGGTGAAACTATCCTCTGCCCCATTCTATTGTATTTGACCTTTTCGGTCTTAACCTGCTCAGGCATACTAACACCTCCTTTAAACAACTTCCTTTAAATTTAATGTCTAAATCCAAAAAAGATATGATTTGGCACTCAAATTTTAATAAATTTTCGGATCCAGATTTTTCCTTAGCAAAAGGGAAAGGAAAGGAATAACAGAGAGTATTTTCAGCCCGCCTTTGTATTGCGGTGGACATTATTTTCCAAGCTCCCTTTTTACCTCTTCCGCTATTCTTATGAACTTTTCAAGATCTTCAGAGTGCTGATCCCTTAATGTAATCATTGCATCTTCGTGTCCTGCCATACTACACATAGCTATTGTGAAGCAGTCAGTTTCTGCCCTAATTATCTTCAGGGCCACATTTGCATAATGGCAGTGAACGCCGATAAAAATGCAGGCTTTTATTTTGTTATGCCAAATGGTCAGGTTAGGGTGGTTAGGGTTAATTTCTTTTTCAGGGTCAATTTTGGGATACTTGGGTCTGTAGTCGTACATGGGTATTATCTTTGCTCCCAGTACTTCTGCCATCTTCCTTACGAATTTAGCCTTCCTCTTTGCTTCTTCATTCCAAGCATAGAGAACCTGAGGACCGGGAAATATAGTAGGGTTTTCTCTGGTTAGCATAGCCTTTGCAGCTTCCCGCATTGCAACTTCTTCGTCAACTATTTCGTTAAACATTAAGGCTTTACCGGGTGGTGGAGTTAAAACCCCTTCGACTACAGATACAGGATACGGAGAGTATCCTGCCGGACCTAATTTAGCCATTTCCTACCTCCTTATCTGACTCCTGCAACATCTCTGTTTTCCGCGTAAACCATCTCAATTGAATCACGCTTTAAAAGATCTGAACATACATAAACACAAAGAGCACATCCTTTGCAACGTAAAGTATTGACAAAAGCGTGATGACCTTCATCCTTATACATCAACGTGTTGGGCTCAGGACAAAATAAAGTGCATTGTTTACAGTTGTATTTAGAACATTCATCACGAATAACCTGAGCTACGTAATACATTACCTCTTCCTCCAAAAGAGTTTGTGAATTAAAATATAAAAATTCATCAACGGATTTACAAGTAGAAATTATATGATAAATCTTAGAAAATGGAGACTTTACTAAAGTATATAAGGTTAGCAGATACAAACTCTATAGGTCCGACAACTGTAAAAAAGATAATAAATCACTTTGGTTCGATAGAAGATTTAGACTTTGAGGAATTAAAAAAACTAATAGGAAAAACGAAAGCCGATTTGGTAAAAATCAGTATAAATTCTCCGAGAAATTATGAAAAAAAACTGGTAAAAGTTATTGAAGATGAAAGAGTAGTATTTGTAACCCTCGAAGAAAAAGATTATCCGGATATTTTAAAAACTATCCCTGACCCGCCACCTTTCCTTTTCTACATAGGAGAAAAAATTAAATGTGGTATAGGTGTAGTGGGTACAAGAAAGCCTTCGGAAAAATCTTTAAAAACTGTGGAAGTCGTGGTTAAAAAAGAGAAAGGTACAGTTATCTCCGGTGGAGCAAAGGGAATAGATTATAAAGCTCATTTATTTGCTTTGGAACAGGGAATCCCCACGGTAATAGTTCTCGGTTCAGGAATTCTGGAAATGGATAGGAGAATAAAGGTTCTGTTAGAAAAATATGAAAATATCAGCGTTGTATCCGAATTTTTACCTTGGAAAAAAGCCAACAAATATACCTTTCCCAAGAGAAATAGAATTATTGCAGGGCTTTCCGAAAAAATTTTTGTAATTGAAGCCGGAAGAAAAAGCGGTGCGTTGATAACGGCATCTTACGCTAAAAGATACGGTAGAAAGGTATTTGTCTATATAGGAGATGAAGATTCTGAAAGGTGGGAAGGTTGTAAAGAACTTCTGAAAAAAGGAATAGCAAAAAAGATAGAATTCAGCAGTGATTTAAATAAAGATCTTATTTCCTTTCTCTCTAAACCAAGAACCTTTGACGAAGTTATGAGTTTTCTGAATAGCAATCTTAAGGATACCTTTTCGGTTTTAACCCGGCTTATGCTGGAAGGAAAAATTATCCAAGAAGGAGCTTATTATACGAGGATTTAAACCTTAACTTCATATTTCCTTGTGGAGTTTTTCTATATATATTCTTTCTAAAATCTTTCTGGCTATAGGAGCTGCGGACTTTCCTCCGCTTTCACCGTGTTCTACAAATACGCCTATTATAAATTTGGGGTCTCTGTAGGGAGCAAAGCCTACAAACCAAGCGTGATTCCTATATTTCCACGGCAATTTTTTCTTTCGCTTTTTGTACCATTTCTTTATCTTCCTTTTGTTTTTGAAAAAAACTTCAGCGGTTCCGGTTTTTCCTGCTATATCGACTATTCTTGACATGGCTTCTTTGGCAGTTCCCTTTCTTACCGCTTCTCGCAATCCTCTTTTAATGAGTGCAAAGTATTCAAGATTACCGTAAATAGCCTTTAGAACTTGCCTCTTATTTTTCCATATAACATTTCCTTTATCGTCCAAGATTTCCTTCAAAAGGGTAGGTTTATATATCACACCGTTATTGGCAATTCCCATTATCATAAGGGTTTGTTCCATAAGATTACTTAGCAAAAATCCTTGTCCTATACTCATATTTACCGTATCTCCATCGTACCAAGGTTCCCTAAAACGCCTCTTTTTCCACGCAGGTGTAGGGATAAACCCCCTCCTTATAGGAAGCTCAAAGGGAATGTTTTCACTGTAACAAAATTTCTTAGCGTAATACCTGATTTTTGTCGGCCCGAGTTCATACCCTACCGTGTAATAGTAAATGTCGCAGGAGTCTTGAAGGCTTTTTATAAGATTTACCTTTCCGTGTCCCCACCTTTTCCAACAGTAAAATTTTCTATCACCTAATTCAAAGGAACCTTTACAGTAGACAATATTCCAGGGACTTTTGGTTTTAGTCACCAGTGTTGCATACGCGATAGGGACTTTAAAAACCGAAGCGGGGGGATACAATCCCCTTATGGCTCTATTGAAAAAGGGTTTCAACGGATTTTTGCTTAAACTTTTCCAGTCTTCATAAACTGTATTTGGATTGAAATTCGGAAAACTAGCAAGGGCTAATACCTCACCGGTGGAAGCATTGAGCAGTATGACCGCTCCCGCGGGATGACCACTCTCTTTAAATACGTCTTCGACAATTTTTTGAAATCTCACGTCAATAGTCAACTTCACAGAATTACCCTTTTTGGGTTCTTTTCTTTCTAAAACCTTTACTATTTTCCCTATCGCGTTTACCACTACCTTTTCTTCTCCCAGGTCGCCGGTAAGTATGTTATCCAGCGAACGCTCTATTCCCATTTTTCCCACGAAGCTATTGGGACCTATCCGTTTTTTGAGCCTTTTAAAATCTCTAGTACTGGGATGTCCTACATAGCCGATAATGTGGGAACCTAAGTCATTTAGCGGATAAATTCTCTTAGGCATAGCTTCAATAAATACTCCGGGCAATTTGTATTTATTCCTATAGAACTTTTCTATTTCGTAAGGTGTAAGGTCTGTTTTCACAATCAAAGGTTCAAAACCTTTTATAAGGACTTTTTTCTTATCAAGTTCTATTCCAAAGAGCTTGCGAATCTCCTCTATTACAGTTTCGAGTTCGTTTTTTCTTAAACGGTTTACATCGAGTACCATAACATGGCGAGGTATATCGTAAGCTAATTTTTTTCCGTTTCTGTCATAAATGTCTCCTCTCGGTGGATAAAGGTATCTCCTCCTTATATAGTTCCTCTCGGAAAGTTCCCTGTATTTCTTTCCCTCTAAGATTTGAAGCCTAAAAAGATTTACCGTTATACCTAGGAAACTTCCTATAGATGATAAAAGCATTACTAAAAAACTACGCCTCTTCATTTATTCTTTTACATACAAATTTACACAAAATTAAAACAAAGATTAAATCTATTGCGAGAGAAAGTATTAGCGATTTTGCTGCGAAATCTATTAAAAACTTCCTTTGAACTATAAAGATTAAAAGTAGTTTTCTTATGACCAATACTATAGGAAGGATTGCAAATAACTCCACGAATAAACTCCTTACGAAAATAAAAAAAGTCGTTAGCATGTAAATGTAAGTAAAAAAAACATTTAAGAGGGTAATAATTCCCCAGCTGTCCGTAATCGCATCTAAGAATAAGCCTATCAAAAAGGCAGATATCAAGGCTTTTTCCCTAATAAAATATAAAGAAAACAAAATAAAAATAAAGGAAAGAGAGGGGGTTAAAAATAGACTCCCAAAGATCGGTGTGAATACTGCAGCTTGGAACACCGATATTAAGAGTGAAGAAAAAACGAAAAGTAAAGTCATCAACCTAAAACTCAATTATACGCGAGAGTAAACGATTATATTAAAGTAATATGAAGTTATTATCTACTCTACTGATAACAATGGGATTTGTTTTACCTGCACAGTATGAGAAGGATAAAGATAAGTTAGTAAAGATCTACCATCAGCTTGTAAAGTTGGAACAAGAAGCTAAAAGCGGAAAAATAGATACTAAATTTGTAGATAAGCTAAACTCTATCGGTTATCCCCTATATATGCTTTATCAAAAGTACAGGTATCAAAAGGACAAGAGTGAAATACACCATAAACTCTACGGTATAGCTAAAAAACTTTACGAAGACTACCTTATGGTAAAAAGGGATATATTTCCAAGGTTTGTAAAAATAGACGCCGAAAGGAATAATTTACCAGTTTGTTCAGTAGAAACTGTGGGAAAAGATAAAAGAAAACTTATAGTACGCGTAAAAAACCCAAAAGATGACAGGGAAATAATAAAAATTTATAAATCAACACAACTTTACTATGCAAATCGGATAGGTTTTGAAGTTATAGACTTTAGACCATGTAAGGAATAAATTAAGAGTATAGGTGGGGGTATGGGGATAGAAAAACTTCGGAACACTCAGATATTCAATAGCTCCGGTTTAAAGGCTTTTTCTTCAAAACCTAAGTTTAATAAAGGGGATTTTTTAGAGATATTGTTAAAACTTCTCGGTGAGTCTTCAGTAACCTCTAATTATGTAAGAACCGCAGAAAAAATTGATGAAAACTCGTTGTCTTCTAAAGAAGCTATTTTGCCAATAAATCTAATATTTCCCAATACACAAGTAGAATACTACGAAGAGAATATATCTGAAAAGAATTTGAGTAATTTCCCAAATGACATTTCAAAGGATATACCTAAGAACATTGAAAATACTGATGAAAGCTTAAACCTGTTCGATAAAATAAATCTTGAAAATCTAAAAGATTACGGAATTAATATAAAACTCAAACTTCATAATAGAGTGGATAAAGAAGTTTTTTACAGTCTGAACTTCCAAACGAAAACTTTGACTTCCAAAGGTAGATTTGAAAGGAAAGAGTCTAAAAGTGGAGAAATCTATCACGCCGTTCAGGTTGAAATAAAGGAACTACCTCAGGAAAGTATGAAAGTTCAAGAGTCAGAGAAAAGTTTAATGTTAAAAGATTTTAGAATGTTCGAAAAAGACGGGGAAAAAAGAGTAATGGTAAAATTCAACGAGCTTGGATTTGAAATAAGATTTCTTCGGGATACCGCAAAGCTCAGGTTCACTTTAAATCAACAACTTGCCAACTTTATAACTTCCTACGATGCTGTGAGGATTTCGCAGATATTTCAAAGCTTCGGTGTGAAATTGGAGAGTGTTAACATAAACGGTCAAGAGATATATAACAGGGAAAAAAATAAAGATAAAGGTAATATAAAAGTAAATGAATCTACTCACAAGAGCGATAATACTTATGGCTATGGCAATTCTTTTAGCATTTTCCTTTAATGCTTCAACTACGGATGAAGAAGAAGCATCTAAGATTTATTACGAGAGAGCTCTAAAGGCACTTCATGTAAACGATTATGAGGATGCGCTTGTTTTCTTTTCAAAGGCTTTATCCCTAGCCCCCGGTAGTAAGTACGGTGAACTCTCTTACCTTTATTACGGCTTAACTTATGCTCTATATTCCTATCACTTAGGCAATAAAGAAGGGATTTTTTCAGCCATAGGATACCTGAATCAATACACTTTTTACTACAAAGAGCCCAAATATATTACACTCCAACGGGAATTCTTAGGTGATTCATACTTTTTAATAGCCTGGTATGAGGATGCAATGAATATATATGCGAACCTATACGGGGATACGAAAAAAAAGGAATACCTTCTGAAATACGCATTCATTTCAGCTCTTTACGGGGATTACACAGGATATAACGAACTCAGAGGGCTAAAAAGCCTCCCAAAAGATTATTTGTACCTCTACCACCTTGCTCTCGGAATATACAGTATTGATTTTAAGAAAAATAAAAAAGCTCTGCAACATTTAACGAAAGCCTTAGAACTTAATCCCTTTCTTAGATACGATGTCCACTTCAATTACTATACTGGTCTGGCTTATTACAAAAACGGGGAAATCCAGCAGTCTATACTTTTCTTCCTAAGAGCTAAGGACTTGGACAAGTTTGGACTTTACAGAACTATGGTAAATTACTACCTTACTCAGGTTTATCTGGCAACCAACAATTTCTCTGAAGCCTATGAGATTTACAGGGAAATATTTAGGGAAATTTTTTACAACCCTATTTACAAAGTTATCTACTCCAATTACTGGCTAAATGAAGAATTCCTGAAACGATACGATGACTTTAAATTTTACTACGATGTAATTTTACAGATAGGATGGCTCTCTACTGGAGAAAAAATTATTGGCTATCCGCTACTGGCTCTCTACAATAAGGCTCTGGAGAGTAAAAACCTGTCTAAAGAAGAAAGAGTTTTCATAGGAACTATTAACTTTGAAAACACAGATTTTGTTATGAATAAGGAACTCTTTTCCTTTAAAAAACAATTGGAAGTTTTAAATCGAAAACTTTCTTTAATGAATGCAAATCAAAATGCGGAATTTATAGTAAGGCTGTACAAAACCAATAGGAATAACTTCTTGACAATTTTTTACAAACCTGATTCTCTCTTTGTGCTTGCACAAGCTCTTGTATATACAGGAGACGAAGAATTTTTAAAAATAGCTAAACTTCTACCCAATACTCCAGAACTTAAATTTCTCGAGGCCAAATACTGGTTTGCTAAGGGTAGAAAGGAGGTAGCTGAGAGATTTCTAAAGGATTCCATAAACGATTTAGAAGGGATAGATAAATTGGAAGCCATACTCCTGCTCTATTACCTTACCGAAAATCCCTATATAGATGAAGCCTTGGAGTTAGCTAGGGAGTATGAGGAACTTGAAAATTATTTCCCTTACATGTATAGGCTTGCGGGAGATATTTACTACGACAAGGGTATGTATAGAAAAGCTCTGTTAATGTATAAGGAATTTTTACAGAATTATAAGGTGAAGGATGACATTTACGGTGTTACACTGGTTAAGATGGGATATCTGGCAGAGGTATTACAGGATAAGGAAACTATTGATTTTGTGGTGAAAGAAGCAAAAGGCTTTAAAAACCTATGGAGTGAAGCTATATTAACATTATGGGGTGGGAGCTAAATGGATATCTTTAGGGGGGTAAGTGAACTGAAGCACTATCTTGATTACACTTGGAAGAGACATAAGGTTATTTTGGGTAATATTGCCAATTCCGACACACCAAATTACAAAAGGAGGGATTTAGTCTTTAAAGTAGAAGAACCGAAGATTCCTTTGAAAACTACTACAGAAAAACATATAAGCAACTTTAGAAAGTTTGAGGTCAAGATAGTAGAGGATAAAAGTACTCTTACGGGGAATGACAGAAATAATGTAAGTATAGAAAGGGAAATGGCTCAGCTGGTAAAAAATATGTTGGCTTATGAAACCTACCTGAAGTTTTCCACAGGTAGCTTAAATACCCTGAATAAGGTTATTAAAGGGAGGGTTGAATGATGGATATATTTGATGCCCTTGATTTGAGCGCTTACGGAATGTACGCACAAAGGGTAAGGATGAATATTATAGCATCAAATCTTGCAAATTATGAGGCTTACAAAAATGACGGAACACCCTTTCAAAGATTAGTTCCTTTATTCCAAGCGGTGGAAAATCCAGAGGATTCCTCTGAGGTTTATGTTGTGGTAAAGGAAATACGAGAAATTCCCGGCTTCAAACTTATCTACGACCCAGACAACCCAAACGCGGATGAGAAAGGATATGTAAGGCTTCCCGATATAGAACCTGTTAAGGAGATGATTGATATGATTGCCGCTGTGAGGAGTTATGAGGCTAACCTAAAAGCTTTTACTTTGACTAAAGAAATTTTTGAAAGAACTTTTGAGGCATGGAAGTAGAGAAATTAGGATTTATACCTTCTCTTTTTGTAAATCACCAACTTCCACAGGAAAAAGATATAGTTGAAAATTTTAAAAGCTTCGTAGAATGGGTTAACGAAAAACAGTTAAAATCTGAAAATCTCAAAAAAAAGGTTCTCCGCGGAGAAGACATACCTCTCCACGAAATAGTATTGGAAACGGAAAAAGCAAACGTAGCTTTAAATCTACTGATAGAGGTTAGGAATAAGCTTCTTGAAGCTTACAATGAACTTATGAAGATGCAAGTCTAAAATGGACAGACTAAAAGAGTACTTTAAACTTTTGAGAAATAAGTTTAACGAACTTACCCCGTTTCAGAAAGCCCTGTCAATAGGTTTACCTTTATTATTTCTTTCACTCGGAGCTGTA
>DQTK01000115.1 GCA_015662815.1 Aquifex aeolicus
ACTGCGGGAAGGGGACATAAAGGACAAAAATCCCGTTCCGGTGATAGGAAGATGCCTCCTTACTTTGAAGGTGGACAAACACCTCTCTATATGAGAATTCCCAAAAGGGGATTCAAGAATCCAAGTAGAAAGGAATATACTCCCGTGAATGTGGGCGTAATAAACAAACTGTTTGAGGAAGGAACGGAAATAACTCCCGTTGTCTTGGCAAGTAAAGGACTTTGTGATGAGAGTGATAGGGTTAAAATCCTCGGGGATGGGGAATTGACAAAGAAATTTGTTATAAAAGCTCACGCTTTCTCAAAATCTGCAAAGGAGAAGATAGAACAGGCTGGCGGAAAGTGGGAAATCATATCTTAAGGGAGGCGTAAAGTATGTATGCAGTGATAAAGACCGGCGGAAAACAATACAGAGTTGAAAAGGGTATGAAGCTGAAGGTGGAAAAACTCCCTTATGAGGTAGGACAAACTGTTGAATTTGACGCTTTGATGCTTAGAAAAGATGATGGAACTGTAGAACTCAACAAGGGAAAGGTAATTGCAGAAGTAGTAGCTCACGGAAGAGGAAAGAAGATTATCGTTTTCAAGTACAGACCTAAAAAGAATTACAAAAGGTGGAAAGGTCATAGACAACCTTACACAGAAATAGAAATAAAGGATATTCTTGAATGAAAAGAATCCTTTTCTTTTTTCTTCTGTTAGCCTCATTAGTTTTCCCGTTTGAAGCGGAGTTAGAGGTAAAATATTTAACGTTTAGCAATACCGAGGAGCACAAGTACGGTATCAAGAGATTTATAAAGCTAAAGGAAAACATATTTGCTCTGGGTTTTTACGAAGGAACTTTTAAACAAAAAAGCGGAGGAAAATACCACGACGGAATTATCTTCTTAAAAGGTAATTTAAAGAATCTTTCTTTAGGTTTTATGTATATGCCTTACTCGGTAGAGGTAATAAGTTCCTACGCGAAAGGAGTAAACCTTACACTGAAAAAGGAAAGGTGGAATTTTGCTTTCTACTATACCAACTTGAACTTTAACCTTTCAGTAGTTCAAATTTCTCCCTCTTTTGAATTTTCACATAAAGGTATAGATTTCGAGATAGGAACTGACCTTTTTTACTACGATAAGAAATTCGTTGATGGGTTTATTCTGCCGGGGAAATACCTCTTTGCTGTAAAAAGCGGTGTTTCCTATAAGTTTTTACACGTAGAAGCTTTTGTCGGGAATAGATTGTTCTCCTATGAAGAAGGAGGTTTTGAATTTCACAGCCACCCTGAAAAACATTTATACGGGGGTAAAGTAAAACTTTCCTATGAGATAAAGGATTTCAAGTTTTCCGGAAAGTTTCTACTATCCTTTTACAGGGAACTTGAATCTTTGCGAAGAGCAAAAGTATTCGGTATAGGCTTTAGTGTTGAGAAAGAATTTTAACTAAATTTACGGGAGGAAATTTTAGAAAAAATCAAGCTGAAGGGTCTATATACAGTCCCAGAACTCGGACTTAAAAACGTTCCCTTTTATAAGGTTATTAAAATTCCGTTCTTTACTATTTCACCTTTAATCCATATAATAGAATCTTGAGCTACCTTTGGGCAGTCCACCACTTTACGCTTGTTTAGGTTAGTTATGGGGAAAGTAGATAAAATAGTTCCGATAGCGGAAAACAAAGAAGCAAAGGTTAAGTACGAAATCCTAGAAACCTATGAAGCCGGAATTGTGTTAAAGGGATCTGAAGTCAAATCCCTTAGAAATAAAGGAACTGTTTCCTTTAAGGATAGTTTCGTAAGGATTGAAAAGGGGGAAGCGTGGCTGTACAACCTCTATATAGCTCCCTATAAGCATGCGACTATAGACAATCCTGACCCTCTAAGAAAAAGGAAATTACTTCTCCACAAGAGGGAAATCTTAAGACTTGCCGGAAAGGTTCAGGAAAAAGGACTCACTATAATTCCTTTGAAACTTTACTGGAAGAACAATAAAGTGAAGCTTCTCATAGCCCTAGTAAAAGGTAAAAAACTCTATGATAGAAGGAGGGAACTTAAGGAAAAAGCTATGAAAAGAGAACTTGAGAGAGAATTTAAAGGTAAAATACACCTATAATGAAACAGCTTGAGGTAATCTTTGAGAAATTTCTATGGAAGTCAAGACTGCTCGTTTTAATAGCCGTCATATCTTCCTTAACAGCTTCTCTTTTATTATTTATTGCTGGTATATACGAAATCTTTTATCCTGTATACAAGCTTTTCAAAACAGGGGATATAGTTCTCTTTCAGAAGAAAATACTCCCTTCTGTTATTGGCTCCTTGGATTTATTCCTAATCGCAACTTTCTTAATAATATTTTCTTTGGGGTTATATGAACTTTTTATATCAAAGATAGACCCTGCGGAAAGGGATGAACGTAGCTCAAGAATACTTATAGTGAGAAATTTAGAAGACTTAAAGACAAAACTCGGGAAGATAATAGTTATGGTTCTTTCGGTTTATTTCTTTAAACAGTCCATTTCCTTTGAATTTACAAAATCCCAAGACTTCCTATTCTTCGGACTGGGTTTGGTAAGTATTGCTCTTGCCTTATATCTATCCCATAAGGAATCTCACGAATCCAGAAAAGACCACGAAAATAATTGAGGTTGTATACTTAATATCAAATGAGGTTTCTTGTTCCGATTGATTTTTCCGATATAACAAATCCGCTTCTGAGAACAGTGAAAAGGCTTGCGGATAGAATTCCCTCTGAAATTTTTCTTCTGCACGTTATACCCCCCGTTGTTTATTTACCCTATCCGGAAACTATGGGAATAAGCGTGATAGACATAGAAATGCTTAAAAAAATAGAAAAAGAGAAAAAGGAAGAAGCTATCGAAAAGTTGAGAGGAATTCAAGAATTTCTAAAGCCGCATAGAACCGAAACATTCGTTGAAATAGGAGATCCGGCGGACACTATTCTTGAATATGAAGATAGACTAAAGCCCGACTTTGTTTTTTTAGGGGGACATAAAAAGGGTCTCATCGAAAAAATACTCATAGGTTCTACTACGGAAAAAGTTGTAAAGTACGGAAAAAAGAGTGATTTTGTCGTAAAAGGTGGAGAAGTAGATTTTAACAAAAAAGTAGTTATAGCTTACGATTTTTCTCAAACCTGCCAAAAAGCTCTGGAGTTTTCTATAGATTTTCTAAAAAATTTCAAAGTAAAAGTAGATATTCTTCATGTTGATGAACCCATAGAAGTCCCGCTGATTGAAAAACTGAAGGTAAAAGTTCATGAAAAATTTTCAGAGGAAAAGAGAAGGATTTTGACTGATTTGAAGAAAAAATTTGAAGAGAAGGAAATAGAAACAAATATAGTATATTTGGAAGGAAAAAATCCTGTGGAAGCTATAACAGACTACATTAACAATAACGAAGATGTTGAACTTCTCATCATAGGTTCTAAGGGACTATCCGGCTTGAAAAGGTTAATCCTGGGAAATACTGCAACAAGACTCATCAGTAAGATAAATAAACCTATACTAATATACAAGGTGGTGGGATGAGGAAGTTTATACTTACTCTATCCTTATTTGGTTTCAGTTTATCCAACCCTTACTTTGATGCTTTAATGTGCTCCTATTCTTTAGACAAACCTCAAGTAGCAGAGTTACACTGTCTTAGGGCTATAGAAGAATTCCGTTCACCGAAACTTTACAAAGATACGATAAAAGTTCTTCTCAGACAGAAAAAATACGGCAAGGCTGAGGAGATAGCAAGGGAATTTCTTCAGGTTCATCCGAATGAAGAAGAAGCGTATATATATCTTTACAATATCTATAAAATACTAGGTAAAGATAAAGAAGCCCTTGAGGTTATAGAGGAAGCTTATAAATCCTTTCCTTACGATGTAAGGATTCTCCTTTTCCTCGTTGATGAATACCTAAAAGGAAAAGATGTAGATAAGGCTAAGGAGATTTTAAAAGAGTATTTAAATACAAATCCCAACAGTCCTCTACCTTATTACCTTCTCGGACGTGTTTATATAATGGAAGGAAATACTCTTAAAGGTGTAGAGTTTTTTGAAAAAGCCCTGAAAATTCATAAATACTACGCTCCCGCGGTTCTTTCTTTGGGAGGTTTATACGAAAAACAAAAGAAATATTCTGAGGCGGAAGAGCTATACAAGGAAGTTCTGGAACAGAAACCTAACAACGTAACTATACTTGAAAGACTTGCAAAGCTTTACACAGCTTCGGGAAAATTGGAAAAAGCTAAAGAGGTTTACGAAAAACTGTTAAAGTTGTCTCCTGAAAATACGACCTATAAAACGGAATACGCGCTTTTACTACTTAGCGTAGGAGAATTTTCAAAAGCTAAGAAATTACTCGCAGAAGTTTACTATACGAATCCGAGAAATCCTAACAACGCGTTTTCTTACGCTCTCGCATTAGAAGCGAACAATGAGTTTGAAGAAGCAAAGCAGATTTATGAAAAGCTTTTGAATCGATTCCCGAATAACGTAAAAGTTATAGAAAGACTCGCCGGTGTTTACCTGAGTGTAGGAAATTATCGGGATGCAAAACGTTTAATAGATAAGGGAAAAATTTTAAGTCCTAAAAAAAGCACATTTCTATTTCTGGAAGCAGAGTATTACGCAAAAACGGAGCAATACGGTAAAGCCCTTGAAATTTTAAAAAAATTAGAAGAAGAAAATCCCGAGAATCCACAGGTTTACTTCATGAAGGCAAACATATACGACCGCATGGGAAATTACAAAAAGGCAGAGGAAGCCTTAAGGAGGGCAATAGAACTCGATCCCGAAGACCCAGATTTTTACAATTACCTTGGGTATTCACTTCTTCTGTGGTACGGTGAGAAGAGGGTTAACGAAGCGGAAAAACTAATAAAAAAAGCCCTTGAGTTTGACCCCGATAATCCAGCCTACATAGACAGTATGGGCTGGGTTTATTATATGAAGGGTCAATACGATAAAGCTATGCAATATCTTCTAAAAGCTCTGAGAATGGTTTACGATGACCCGGTTGTTAACGAACATGTAGGAGATGTTCTCCTGAAGTTTGGCTATAGAGAAGAGGCTAAAAGGTACTACGATAAGGCTTTAAAACTACTTGAACAGGGCAGACAGGGGGAAAGGGGACAAAAGGAAAGACTTCTTGAAAAGTTAAGAAATCTGTAAAATACAGTTTTATGATTTTCTATCTTCTTCCTTCTGAAAGGAAACAGTCCTCTATGGACTTAATAAAGGAAGATTACTTCTCTATATGGGAAGACAGGACTAAAAATCGCTTTCCCAATTTAAATCCTTTCAGAAAGGAAATCATAGAGGATTTTGCACTAAACACTACACCTCTTGCACCCACTTGGAGGAGGTACAAAGGAAGTTTTTGGGATAGTATGGAATTTTGGTGCTTGCCCCCTAAGGTTCAACAGGACATAATAGACAAAGGAATTATAGTTTCTCCACTTTTCGGTCTATTGGGAGTAGATGACCTAATTTTTAAATACAATTTAACATACGAAGATATATACAAGGGAAAAACCCTAAAAACTTTCTGGAAGGAAGTACTGAAGGATTTCACACCCAATCTTTTGGAAGGAGCCACGGTTTTTGATTTTCTCACAAATCAGCAGAGGGAAACTATAACATTCCCGAAAAATGTTCAAATTATAAAGTTTGAATACATAAGAAAGGATAAGAAGGTGATAAACCCCATGGCACACAGAGCGTACACTATCAGATACATAGCGGAGAAAGGAATAACTCCCAAAACCTTAGAGAAGATAAACTTCTACGATTACAAAGTCATAGATATAAAAAAGGAAACAAACATTACAACTGTTGTAATGAAAGGAGAAGGTAAATACATCTGAGAGACTATGGAAGAGTTTCTGGAAATAGACGGCTCCTACGGAGAAGGCGGGGGACAAATAATAAGAACCGCACTCTTTTTAAGCACAATTCTGAAGATTCCCGTAAGGGTTTATAACATAAGGGCTAAAAGAGAAAAACCGGGTCTAAAGAGACAACACCTGAACATAGTAAAACTTCTCAAAAGGTTGGCAAAGGCAAAGGTAAAAGGTGATGAAATCGGCTCTACAGAGCTCGAATACATTCCGAGGAAATTAAAACCCGGTTATTATGAAGTAAACTTTGACACCGCAGGTTCTATTCCGTTATTTTTTCAGACTATATTGCCTTTATCCCTATTCGTGCCGGGGGAAACCGTAATAAGGGTAATAGGTGGAACGGATGTTCCCAAAAGTCCCACGATAGATTGGGTTAGGTTTGTCTTTTTATCACATCTTTACAAAATTCCGAAGTTCATAAGATTAGAAATCCTAAAAAGAGGCTTTTATCCTGCCGGAAGCGGGATAGTTCAGCTTACCGTAAAAACTCCTTTGAAAGAAGAACTGAAATCTATAGATGAAATAAGAGAGTACATCGGAGAAAAAATAAATTTGGACAAGCCTAAAGTAGGAGAAATAAAGAAAATACACGTTTTTTCAGTAGCCCACGAGGAGTTAAGGGAAAGGAAAGTTGCAGAAAGGCAAGCCAAAGGTGCAGAAGAGGCTCTTAAGGAACTCGGCTATCCAAAACCGGAAGTTTACAGACAGTATGCTAACGCAAATTCCATAGGCACAAGTATTACCGTATGGTTGGAGGACAGTGAAGGAAATATATTGGGTGCAGACAATCTCGGGAAAAAGGGAAAACTTGCAGAAATTGTTGGTGCTGAAGCGGTAAAAAAGCTCCACGAAGATAGGCTTTCGGGAGCCACTGTTGATAGACATCTCGCAGACCACCTTATTCCCCTAATGGCTCTTTCCGGAGGGGCAGTTAAGGTTCCTTCATTTACAGGTCATATACTTACAAATCTCTGGGTATGTGAGTTATTCTTAGGGAAAATTTTTGAAGTGAATAAAAAAGAGAGAATTATAAGAGTAAAAATAAAATGAGTAGAGGTAGGACGATAATGCCGAGTTTAGGGTTTAGAGAGTAAAGATTTAATGAAGAAGAAAGCAGTAATCCAAAACCAACCTTGTTGTGGTTGTCCAATTTATTTTATTATTTTATGGTACCGACAGATACAGTAAAGGAAATTCTAAAGGAACTTATAGCTATACCGAGTGTCTCTGGAAAAGAGAAAGAGATACTTGAATACTTAGAAAAGAAATTGGTAAAGTTGGGTTTTAATTTAAAAAGGCAAGAAATCGAAAAAAATAGATACAATCTGGTTTACGATAACGGTTCCGAGTTTTTAATATCAGTTCACGTCGATACAGTCCCTCCGATGGATTTTAAAAAAGCTTTTGAAGCCCAAGAGAAAAACGGAAGGATTTACGGAAGGGGGGCAAGTGATGTGAAGGGAGCCATTGCGAGTTTGATTACTGCAATAGAGTGGTTTAAGACAGATTTTCCGGAAGAAGATTTACCTGTATCTCTGGCTTTTGTCGTAGATGAAGAGCAAAACAGTGCCCTTGGTTCCGAAAGATTACCTCAGTTTTTGGAAGGTAAGAAAAAGTGCTTAGTCCTTGAACCCACCTATGGACTTTTATGTACAAAGCAATACGGAGCTATTGAGTTTTCTATAAAGATAACTTGTAAATCGGCCCACGGTGCTGAATTTGAAAGGGTTGAGAATCCGGTTAAAGTTTTCATAAAGATATTGAAAGCTATCGAAGGAAATCTGAGAAGAAAAGTAAACGTAATAATGGTAAAAAGCGGTTCAAAAGTGTACGCCGTTCCGAAGAAATGCGAAGCGTTGCTTGAATTTAAGGTCTTTGAGGGAGAAAAAACGGAAGAACTTATAGAAAGATTGGAAGATATCGTTAAATCGATCAATACCTGTTGCGCTGTTGAGATAAATATTGAAGATGTCGAAGAATTTCAGGTTTTTAACACTGACGGGCTGCTCCCGCTTCTGAAAAAAGTCCTTGAAAGGGTGAGCGGTGAAGCAAAGGAAGGAATAATGCCTTCCTGGACAGATGCGAGTAATTACACCAAAGCAGGATATCACTGTGTAGTTTTTGGGTACGGTAGCCTTCTGGACAGTCACACTAATAGAGAAAGCATTTCCGTAGAAGAACTGGAAAAGTTTACTAAATTCTTCTACGAATTCTTTAAAGAGTTAAGAAGCCTTTAGTTTTTTCCTTCGCACCAATTGAAGAAAATTATGGGCAAGACGTGTAGGCTCAGGAATCCTGTATTTAGAAGTTTTCAAAACTAACTCTATAGCTGTTTTCAAACTAATTCTGTGTCCGACGGAAATGTATACAGGTGCGGTCTTTTCCTTTGTTCTTACCATAGCACCAACAATTTTCCCTTTATACCTCAGGTATGTATAACTTCCCCTCTCAGATGAAGGGTCTTTTGCATAACCGAAAAGTCTGTTCTTTGCTACTCCTACGCTAACTTCTCCCGTTTCCACTCCAAAATGGGAGGCTATACCACACCCTCTCGGATGGGCAAGTCCTTGACCGTCGATAAAGTAAACATCAGGTTTCACCTTTGCCGTTTCGTAAAGTTTTAGAAGCAAAGGCAATTCTCTGAATGCCAGAAAAGTAGGTATATAGGGAAAGTCTACTATATCTTCAACCACATGTTTGTATATAGGCTTTAAGGTTTTTAATTCTATTACTACTAAACTTGCCCAAGCTCTCGTAGGGTTATCGTTTAGCTTTTCAAAAGTTAAATCCATTCCCCCTATTGTTTCCACATTTTCAAAGTCATCTCTTGCTACTACTTTCTTTGCACACTCAAACTGTACTTTCCTGAGTCTTTCAAGTAGCTGGGAGCTTATTTCCTTGCTAATTTTATCCCCTCCGCAATTTCGAGGAAATTTTTAAGGACATCCATACCGTACTGGGAGAGGATAGACTCGGGATGAAATTGAACACCGAAAACCGGATACTTCATATGCTGAATTCCCATAATCTCTCCATCATCCGACTCAGCGGTAATTTTCAGCTCCTGTGGAAGGGTTCCCTTATCTATTGCAAGGGAATGGTATCTAACTGCGGTAAAGGGCGAAGGAATGTTTTTAAAAACTCCCTCACCGTTATGGAAAATTTGGGAAGTTTTGCCGTGCATAAGCCTTTTAGCATTTACTATTTTTCCGCCGAAAGCGTATCCTATGGATTGGTGTCCCAAGCATACCCCGAGTATAGGGTAATCTTTATAATAACTCTTTATTAAGGGAACGGATATCCCAGCTTCCTTAGGTGTGCAAGGTCCGGGGGAAATTACTATAGCATCTGGGTCTATAGTTTTTACCTCTTGAAGCTCTATCTCATCATTTCTCTTGACTATTACCTCAGCTCCGAGGAAACCGAGGTATTGAACCAGGTTGTAAGTAAAGCTGTCGTAGTTGTCTATCATCAATATTTTCATCTTTTATAAACTTATTACCTATCCGTTTCCCCAACAACCGGGTCTATACTTGCCAAAATTGTAACTGCATCCGCTACAAATCTATCTTTCATTAGGTGTGGATATATACATAAGTTATAATAAGAGGGGGGTCTTATCTTTACCCTGTAAGGTGTTATAGCTCCATTTGAGAAAACGTAAAATCCCAGCTCTCCCCGTGGGTTCTCTCCGGAGGAGTATATTTCCCCTACAGGAGCTTTCAAACCTATACCGTCTAATGAAAGCTTTAACTTCTTTCCTTCACCTTCGTAGAAGAACGGTTCGTCTTTAGACATTTTTTCCAGTTTTGCTACACACTGCTCAATTATCCTTACGCTTTGTTTCATCTCTTCTATACGAACCAAATATCTATCGTAACAATCACCTACTTCCCCTATTGGAACATCAAATTCTACCTCATCGTAAGCATCGTATGGCTCAAACTTTCTTATATCATAGGGAATACCTGAACCCCTTATAACCGGTCCGGTAACGCCGTGGTAAAAGGCATCTTCTTTGGTAATCACTCCCACATCTTTATTTCTCCTAAGCCATATTCTGTTCCTTGTAAGAATAGTTTCCCAATCTTTTAGTTCTTCAGGGAATTTTTTAATGAATGCCTTTATAACCTCTAAAGCTCCTTCCGGAAGGTCCATTCTGACTCCTCCTATTCTGGGATAGGAAATAGTTAGCCTTGCACCTGTGATACCTTCTATTATGTCCATTATCTTTTCCCTTTCTTTAAAAGCGTAAAGGAATATGGTGAGAGCTCCCAAGTCGAGGGCATAGGTTCCCAGCCACAGCAGATGTGAGTTGATTCTTTGGAGTTCCGACATCATTGTTCTTATATATTTAGCCTTCGGAGGAACTTTATCGTGAATTCCAAGCAATCTCTCTATCGTAACTACCCAAGCCTGGTTAGAACAGAGGGCGGAAAGATAATCCATTCTATCCGTATAAACAAGGAATTGATTGTACATCTCATGCTCCGCGAGTTTTTCTACTCCCCTGTGGAGTTGCCCGAGAATTACATCAGTTTGGACTACTCTTTCACCTTCAAGGTCAAATAAGAACCACATAGTCCCGTGAGTTCCGGGATGGAGTGGACCCCAATTAAGAACTATTTGGGCCCTCTTCTTCAGTCTTTTCTTTTCGGTGACCTCTAAATCCTCCAGTGTTGGCACACGGGTGTGCATCCTATCGTAATTCATGGTCCCTTCGAGGTTATCTCCGAAAATAACCTCATTCAGAGACGGGAGTTCCTGTTCGGGTATGCCTTCAAGAGGGAAGTCTTTTCTCAGCGGAAAGTACGGGTAGGTATCCCACATAAAAGCGCGAACTAAATTTTCATGTCCTTCATACTCTATGCCGAACATATCGTAACATTCTCTTTCTGCCCATTTACCCGCAAACCAGAGTTTTTCTATGGATGGCAGTTTTCCATCTGTTCTCGTTTTTACGATTATCTTCTTCTTTTCATCTACATTGTATAATATGTAAAATGCTTGGAATCTAGAGGTTTTATCTTCGGGAAAAGCTATAAGGTTTTCCTTAACAACTCTGCTCCATTCCTTTTCCTTCTCAAGCAAATCCTTCAGGTCAACGACAGAGTGGTCTAGAAAAAGTTTAAAGTTCTTCTGTTCCTTTAGGTATTTAAGTAAATCTATTAATATTTCCTTTGGAACATGTAGGCTTGTTGAATTTGTCCCTTCAACTATTTGAACTTCGGGGAATCTGTGCTTGACATCCTGTAGGTCACTCTCCTTAGCCCAAGGCATATCTCCTCCTCCAGAAGAGAAAAAGTCTTCTATTAATATAGCATTAGCCTCTCTCCTTTTAGATAACAATTGTTTATTTATGTATTAAAAAAGGAATTCTATAGCTTCACTTATATGGGAAACAGGTAGCACTTCCATACCTTCAATCTCTAAGTCAAGATTTTTAGGAATTAAAGCCTTTCTAAAACCAAACCTTCTCGCCTCTTTAAGTCTTAAATCTCCAAAGTGAACAGCCCTGATTTCTCCGGAAAGACCTACCTCACCGAATATCACGGTATCTTGAGGGATTTCTTTTTCCTTTTTTGAGGAAACAACAGCCATGGCAACGGCTAAATCAACAGAGGGTTCTTTGACGGTCATCCCTCCCGCAACGTTTACGAAAACGTCTTGGTCCCTTGTGAAAATTTTAGCTTCCTTTTCCAAAACCGCTAAAATAAGGGCAAGTCTGTTCGGGTCAAAACCCTGCGTTTTCCTTTGCGGAGTAGTGTAAAGAGCTGGTATAACAAGAGCTTGAATCTCTAAAAGAACCGGTTTGCTTCCCTCGGTATGGGGAAATACTACGCTTCCCGGAGCTTTTGCTTTTTCACTTATGAAGAAAGCTGAAGGCTCCGCTACCTCTTCAAGACCTCTATCGGTCATTCTAAAAACTGCTATTTCCCCTGTAGAGCCGAAACGATTTTTTATTACCTTCACAATTCTATAAAAGTTGAATCTTTCACCTTCAAACTGAATTACCGTATCAACTATATGCTCCAAAACTTTTGGACCTGCAATGCTACCTTCTTTCGTTATCTGTCCTACAATAAAAGCGGGTATATTCCTTTCCTTACAGTATTCTGTAATCCTGTAGGTAACCTCCCTTACCTGACTTACCGAACCTGCAGAGCTTTCTAACTTCTCGGAGAAAGTAGTTTGAACAGAGTCAAGGACTAAAAGACTTGGATTTTCTTGTTCAAGTACCTTTAAAATCCTCTCCAAGCTTATTTCAGGATAAATTAGCAGATTGGGATTGTTTATATTGAGTCTTTTAGCCCTCAAAGCTATCTGACTTCCCGATTCTTCTCCAGATACGTAAAGAACTTTTTTATCCCTTGCATACCTGTCGGATACTTGAAGGAGTAGAGTTGATTTACCGATTCCCGGTTCTCCTGCTATCAGGACTACTTGACCTTTTACCAATCCACCTCCCAGGGCATTGTCAAGGTTTGAATATCCGGTACTTTCCCTTATTAATTTTTCGTTTTCCCAAGACGAGACAGGGAGAACCTTAGGGTCCTCCCTCCTTATAAGGGAAAAGGACTCCTCCGAAAAGTCTCTTTCTTCCACTAAAGTGTTCCATTCCCCGCATGAAGGACATCTGCCCAGCCATTTTACAGACTTATAACCGCATTCCTGACATACGAAGACAGTTCTAGTTTTTCCCATCAAAGGGATTAAGATACTTCACTTTTAACCAGCATCAACTCTCTTATAAGTGTTGCCGGCTCGACGTCTTTCGGACATACGTTATTACACTTATTACAAGAAAGACAGTGGTATAGGTTTCCTTCAAGGGCTTCTTTAATCCTTAACTCCTTATTTGAGTCTCTCGGGTCTTCTAAGAATCTGTAGATTTTCGCAAAAAACAGGGGGCCGGCGTAATCCTCTTCAAGAACTTGAGGGCAGTAGGATTGACATGCGGAGCAAAGGATACAGTCAGCACCTTTCTCTATTTTTTTATTTACCTCGGGAGGAATCCTTACTTCACCGCTGTATCCTTTTATCCACGTCCTGAACTTTTTCATACGATTAATTACTTCTTCATTGTCAACCACTAGGTCTCTTACTATATCAAACTTGTCCAGCGGCTCAACTACTACCGTTCTTCCGCTAAGAATATAAGGTAGCGTTTGTTCTTTACAGGCAAGCTTCGGAAATCCGTCTATAAAAACTGTACACGTTCCGCATATCCCGGCTCTGCAGAAAGCCCTAAAAGAAAAGGAAGGGTCGATTTCCTCCTTTATCTTTTGAAAAGCTCTCAGAAAGGTCATCCCTTCTTCGTATGGAACTTCAAAGTAATCGTACTTCCTTTCCTTCTTTTCAGGATTGTATCTGAAAATCTTCAACTTCAAATGCATATTTAAATTTTAATAGGTAGTGTTTTTCTCACCTCCATCAAATAATCCTTGTCATATTCAGCAGAAAGAATCACATCTCCTTTCTCAGAAAAGGCTAATGTTTCTCCCCAAGGAGAATAAATACTAGAATAGCCTGCAAAACGCGTACCTAGATACTCTCCCCAAGTATTCGATGCAACCAGATAAGCCTGTAATTCTATTGCCCTTGATTTTGTAAGAGCCATAAAGTGGTCTTTCCTTTTAAATCCCCATTGAGCCGGAACAAGAACTATATCCGGTTTATTCTTTTGAAGTTCGAGTATCAAATCGGTAAACCTTATCTCAAAGCAAATCAGAATTCCTACTTTTCCAAATTTTGTTTCAAAAACCTCATTTTTATCATCCGGAATGAAGTATTTATCTTCATCAAATAAACTAAATAGTTTTATCTTCCCCCTTTTCCCCAGCAATTTACCATCTTCAATTAGAAATGCTACATTCATTATACCTTTACTGGTCCTTTCCGGAAGGGTTCCACAGATAACTAAACTCTTTTCTCTTGAAATTTTCATCAATTCTTTCAATATATTCGGAGTTAAATCCGCAAAGAGAGTTAAATTATCGTAATCGAAACCGGAGTACCACATTTCGGGCAAAAGTACTAACGAACTGTTTTCTACCTTTTCAAGGAAGTTTTTAACTTTTTCTATATTCGTTTTTGGATTCTCCAGTTTAAACTGTACAGAATATAGCTTCATAATTTAAGATTTTATTAAGCTAAAGAAGAAGCTTTTTAAAAAATCTACCCAACCGCTTTTATACAGTTTTTCATACGTAGTATTCCCCTTTAGAAGCTCCATATAGTTCTCAAGGGATTTTCCTCCGCCCATTAAAAACGCAACTTTTTGGAAATTGTAAGCTAATTTTGCTATTTTCCCGGCGTATATGAACTCCCTTACCATTTCCTTCACTTCATCTTTATACACTTCAATGGGATTTCCGGGATTTTTAGCTATCGCCTTTCCCGCTTTTATACCGCTGAGGTATGCGTAATAAATTCCCTCTCCGAGAAGCGGGTCTACGAAATTGCCCGCGTCTCCTGTAAGCAGAATCCTATCTTTCCCGAGGTGAATATCCCGCTGAATTTCCGTAAAGGGGATAAACCACCCCTTAGGTTTATAAGTCTTTTTAATTCTTACTAATTTCTGCTTTTTCAGATATTTCCAAACGATTTTTATCAAATTTTCGGTCCCCGTTGACGCGATACCCACGTTTAACAAATCCCCTTTTGGGAAAATCCACAAATATCCCCTTTTCACCAAACCTATTTCTATAATCACGGATTCAAAATCCATTTCCCCCTCAGCGGTAAACTCTATAGATTTGTAAAATTTTTCCTTCTTATACCCGATTTTTTTCGCAACATTACTGTAAAATCCATCGGCTCCTATTATGAAGTCTATCTTTACTTTACCCTTTGTGGTTTCGGCTATAAAACTTCCCCCTTCCTTTTCAAAATCAATGAGACCAACACCTTCCCAAAGTTCTACACCTCCATCTAAAGCTTTTTCAAGGAGAAAAAAATCGAAGTCACTTCTGTCTATTATGTAAGCTACTCCATGCTTTTCCCTAAGAACATGTTTTTTCCCTTTGAAACCGAGAATACCCCTGTTTATTGTGTTTAAAACTTTTTTTCTAAAGTCCATGGGAAGGTATTGGGAAAACCTTGAAGATAGTGCTCCTCCGCATAATTTAAATCTTGGAAGATCTTTTCTTTCAACTATAAGAACCCTTAAACCTCTTTCGGATAAATATTTCGCCGCAGCTATGCCTGCCGGCCCCGCTCCTACAACGAGGACATCGTATCTATTCATTTTTTCCCCATATTTTTTCCATAACTCGGAGTTCTCTGTCTTCTTCAAAATCCAGTTCCGGGATAACTTTTATCTTCAGCTTTCTTATTCTTGAACGAAGTTCGGATTTATTCTCTTCAAGAAAAGCTTTTACCTTCTTTGAATTCTCTTCGGGAAGAACGCCGAAATATACCTTTGCCCTGCTTCCGTCTTTAGTTATAAGAACCCTAGTTATGCTTACTATTCCGTATTGTGTAGGAATATTTTCAACGACAAAATTGGCAACTATCTCTTTTATCTGTTCACTTATCCTGTTCTGTTTCCTGCCCATGTTCTATTTGCTCCAGAACTTCTTCGTACTTTTTAAATTCTTCACTTTGAAGGACATCGGTTATAAACTCGTCTACCTCCTTCTTTTCCAGTATAGCCCCGGCTAACAATCTTCCCGTATACCTGTTGTTTTTTATTTCCCAGAACATATAAAACTCGGGAAATTTAGCTTTTATTTTCCTATAGGCGTATCCGTATTTACTGTCCTTTAGAGGATTTTGTTCTATAAAGAAGTGATTTTTATCCAATTCTATTACATGAAGGATTGCCCCCCTTTTGGTTCTTACAAGTTTTAGCTTAAAACTCCATTCTTTTATAGTTTCCATTTTTAACCTCCCTTTCTAAAAATTATCCCTCAAATACTACGGTTTTTCCGTTGTAAACGAGAATTTTATCCTCAAGATGCCACTTTATGGCTCTTGCAAGGACTACCTTTTCAAGGTCTTTTCCTTTTCTTATAAAGTCTTGAAGAGAATCCTTGTGATTTACCCTTATGACATCCTGCTCTATTATAGGACCTTGGTCGAGTTCCTCATTTACATAATGAGCTGTTGCACCGATGATTTTCACCCCCTTTCTAAATGCCCGCTCATAGGGTTTAGCTCCGGGAAAAGCCGGAAGGAAGGAATGGTGTATATTAATTATTCTACTCTCATACTGTTTAACAAAGTTCGGAGATAAAATCTGCATATACCTTGCTAAAACAACAAGGTCAATCTCATACTTTTTCAGTAAAGCAAGTTCTTTCTGTTCGGCTTCTAATTTGTTTTGCTTATTTTTCGGGATATGGTAAAAAGGAACGCCGAAAAATTCTGCGGTTTTTTTAGCATTTTCATGATTGCTTATGACTAGCTTTACTTCCCCTTTGAGCTCTCCGGATTTAAACCTATGCATCAAATCGTAAAAACAATGCTCCTGTTTAGAAACGAATACGGCAACTTTTTTCACTTCATCGGAAAAACTTAATCTAAAGTTCATAGAAAATTTATTAGCTATTTCCTGAAAAGCTTCTTTAATTTCTTCTCTGGGAATCTTGAAATCCTTCAGGTCCCACTCCACACGGGCAAGGAAGGTTTTTGTTTGCTCGTCTATGTGTTGGTCAAAATTAACTATATTCCCATCGTTCTCCCCTATGAAACTGGATATTTCTTTTACCAGGCCCTTTCTGTCCGGACAGGATATGAGAAGTATAGCGTTGGCCATAGGAGTATTTTAAATTTAGATGAGACTTAAAAAATCATTTGGTCAGCATCTTTTAGTTTCGGAAGGAGTACATAGGAAAATAGCTCAAGAACTTAGTATTAAACCCGACGACTGTTTGGTGGAAATAGGTGGCGGAACGGGAAACCTTACAAGAATTCTTTTGAAATATCCGCTCAGAAAACTCTATGTAATAGAGCTGGATAAAGACATGGTAGAGAAGTTAAACACCATTGAAGATGAAAGAGTTGTTATTTTAAACGAAGATGCTTCGGAATTTGATTTTTGCCGACTGGGAAAAGAGTTAAAAGTGGCGGGGAATTTGCCGTACAATATTGCCAGTTTAATTGTTGAAAATACAATTTACCACAAAGATTGTATACCACTTGCGGTTTACATGGTTCAGAAAGAGGTAGCGGAAAAACTGGAAGGAAAAAAAGACACAAGCTGGCTTTCGGTGTTTGTAAGGAGCTTTTACGATGTTGAGTATGTAATGACGGTTCCTCCCAGATTTTTCGTCCCGCCCCCCAAGGTAAATTCCGCCGTAATCAAGTTGATACGAAATGAAAAAATAAAGGTAGAAGACCTGAAGGCTTATAAAAAGCT
>DQTK01000074.1 GCA_015662815.1 Aquifex aeolicus
ATTTAGTGTAGTTTTTGTCTTCCTTTGAAGGGTGAGGTGGAGACCAAACCTTATAAGGTCCGTGCATAGCCTTCGTTTCTTCCTTAAAATGGCAAGCTATACAGTTTACTCCCTCGTGTCTCCTTTCTACTCTAAGCAATGGTTCTTTTAAGGGATCAACTTGATGGGGTGCGTGGCAGGAAAGACACTTCAGTTTTGAGTAATTTTCACTTTCTTCTTTAAACTCTTCACTTATCCAAGCGTGAAAATGTCTGCTTTTTTTCCAATCTTCGTAAATCTTTGCATGACAATCTCCGCAACGCTTGGAAGGAGGTCTTTGAAGGAGATCTTCTTCCAGAAAAAGCTGGTTTAACTTTTCACAACTGAGAGTAAAAAGTAACAGAAGGAGAAGGAGAAATTTCATTTCATCAACGCGGATTTAATTTTCGCGGGAATTAGATGGACATTATGGCAGGTATAACAAGTTACCGTAATCTTCGAAAGGACACTTCTAACTTCCGTAAGGTTCACACTATCGGAATTAAGGATTTCTTCCAGTTTATTAAGGGCTTGGTCATAATCTTTTCCAGTTATCGCTTCTATTTCCTGTTCTCTCGTATGACATTTAGAACAGGTTTCCTTTACGGCTCTTGCCCTTTCTACAAAATTAATACCGTACTCCTGAACCTTTTCCGTATTGTTTTGGGAAAGGTAAACGTTAAGTGCTTTCATAGAATTTGTGAGCTTATGCATAAATTCTTCAAGTTTCATTTCTGTAAACTCAACCGGGTCTTCCACCTTTATCTTTTCAAAATTGGGAAATCTGTAGTAAATCTTTACTGCTATCTCGTTATCCTGGTGGCACTTAGCACAGGTTTTCCCGAGTTCTTGAGATGCCTTTATCACTTTATCAACATTTCTTGACTCAATTGCTTTCAGGTAGTTATCCGCCTTTTGAAAATCGAAGTAATTCTTCCATTCGGGAACCATTTTGCAGTTTCCTTATAGGTCTTTACAAGCTTTTTAGCCCATTCTATGGCTTTTTTCCAGTTATCGTCATTTATATTTAGCCGAACACCGTAAAAGGCTTGCTCATTTTGTGCATATTACTTAAAAACTCAAACTTTTCCGAATTAGGCGGGCAGTATTTCTTCAGGCTTTCGGGATTCAGAATTAATTTTCCATTATTTTTTTCGTTAGAAAAGTGTCCCTCGTGGACAAAAAGAAGTGAGCTTATAAGTGAAATAAAAAATATTTTCCTCATTCCTTCACCTCCATAAGGGGTTTTACACCTACTCCATACTCATAAACCAATTTCCCTCCTATTCTTCTCTGTAATACTACCGCCACTGCTATATTTTGAAACCTTTTGAGTTTCTAAAGAAAGCCACTAGCTTTAGAAGAGACAGCAATGTTATTAAAACCGCTACCACCAATCCCAATGTCTCATGGGTTTCGAGGAGTTCATAAGCGGGTGCACCTTCAACGAATTTCTCTACCATTTCCTCTGCTTTATGTCCTGTAAACCATGAAACCCATACGAACGGAGTAGCGAGTAAAAGGTTAAGCAACGATGCGGAACTGAACAGAGGTATTTTGGTTATAAGGTAAAAAGTTTTAAATAGTACTCCTGAGATGCTTAATGCTACTGCGAAGTGAACCACAGGCGGATGAAGTTCTTCCATTAATCCCCTCCCTTCCTCAAAGGTAAACCTTGGTGTAGAAATTTCAATAAGAATTACTTTTTCCTTATATAAGCTACAGCTACAGAATAGTTCTCCTCGTGGGATAGAGATACGATAATTTCATGGTCTTTAAGTATTTCCTCTATATCTTTCCTATGGATTACAGCCTGTGCGGGTTTTCCTCTATTTCCTAAAATTTCTATTTCTTTGAATCTCAAAAGTATTTTGAACTCGGTGTAGAAGGCTTTAATTACCGCTTCTTTGCACGCCCACCGGGCAGCTAAGCAGGGTATGGGGACTCTCTGGGAAAAACAATAGGAGAGTTCTCTTTGAGTATAAATCCTATTCAGAAATTTGTCTCCGAATCTATCAATAGCTTTTCTTATTCTTTCATTTTTGACTATATCTACACCTATCATTTAGCATTCTGTTGTTGTTGGGGAGATTTATAGGGTACGGGTATATACTGAACGGAAGGTGGTTGTGAACTCATGGGCTGTTCGTAAAGTTCCATAAGCTCGTAAACTTCTTCCGGAACTTCAGTGTTTACGGATAGTCCAAGACTTTTGAGGTATTCGGCTGTAAGAGGATAATCGTGTGTAAACTTTCCTGTAGCGAGTTCTTCAGCTATTTTCCTCGCCTTATCTTCCTCCATACCGTTCTTTGTCAGAAGTTCCACAAGGTAATCAACCATTTGCCTTATAGCCTTTTCGGAAACATCCGCAAGGATTAGGGTTTGGTCATCTATATCTTTTGGTTCCTTTTTCTCGAGAACTTTGAGTATAGATGCGGCAGGCATATTTCCGATTTGGGGGTCAACGGGACCAAGAACTGCATTCTCATCCATTATGACTTCATCTGCTGCAAGGGCTATCAGTGTTCCTCCGCTCATTGCGTAATGAGGAACTATTACTCTTACAGGAGCCTTGTGTTTTACCAAAGCGTTTGCTATCTGAGTCGCTGCAAGGGCGAGACCTCCGGGTGTGTGTATTATAAGGTCTATAGGCATATCGTCAGGGGTCATTCTGATAGCTCTTAAAACTCTTTCACTGTCTTCTATAGTTATAAATCTGAAAATGGGGATACCGAAGAATCCGATTTGTTCCTGTCTGTGTATCATGGTGATTACTCTGCTTTTTCTTTTCGCCTCCAGTCTTTTTATCACCTCCTCCCTTGCACGGATAAGAGCCATTCTCTTATACCAAGGGGAAAATATTATGAATATGAAGATTAGAAACCACAGCAAACTAAAGATATAGGAAATGGGGTCGTAGTAGGGCATTTTTTTATCCACCTCCCTGTAGGAATTTTCCTACTAAATATTCTACGATAAATCGGGCACTTTCTAATTTACTGCTAAAAGAAAACTCCTTGATTTCCTCTTTTGTAATTAAAAAACCTTTGTGATGTTTAGTTCCCATAACCTCCGCAGGGTTGGCTACTATTAAATCCAGATTTTTCCTTATCAATTTCTCTCTTGCGTGTTCTATTAACCTTTCGCTTTCCAGTGCAAAACCTACTAGTATCTTTCTTTCCTTTATTTTCCCGAGTTCTTCGAGAATATCAACGTTTTTTACAAGTTCAAGGGTTATTCTTTCCTTCTTCTTTATTTTTTTACTCTCGGTTTTTACAGGTTTGAAATCCGAAACCGCTGCGTTCATTATCACTATATCCGACCAATCGAAATTTTCTAAAACTTTTTTTCTCATCTCCTCTGCAGTTTTGACCCTTTTTATTTCGATTTCGGGCGGCTCCTGAGCCGTGGTAAAGCCGGCTATTACCTTTACCTGTGCTCCTTTCCATCTGCAGATTTTCGCGAGGGAAAATCCCATTTCTCCACTGGATTCGTTTGATATAAATCTAACAGGGTCTATATATTCTTTTGTTGCACCGCAGGTAATCAAAACCTTCTTTCCCTTGAGACCTTTTTCCTCAAGATAGTAATAAATCCAGTCTATAAGCCGTTCTTTACTCGCAAGTTTTCCCTCTCCTACTTCTTCGCAAGCAAGAACTCCAAACTCTGGTTCTACAACTATGTGTCCTATTTCTTTCAGTTTGTTTAAGTTTTCTTGCACTTGAGGAGCTTTGTACATTACCGTGTTCATAGCAGGGGCAACAATCAAAGCTTTACCGTACGCTAGGACGGTTGTGGTAAGAAGGTTATCCGCAATTCCGCAAGCTATCTTCGATATAGTATTTGCCGTTGTCGGAGCAATCAGGAATGCATCTGCCCATCTTGCTAGGTTTATATGTGCCAGAGGTTCCTTTGGCCAGTCTTTATCGGTGTAGGATTTATTTCCACTCAGTGTTTCAAAGGTCATAGGAGATAAGAATTTTTCAGCAAAAGGGGTGAGAATTGTCTTTACATTATATCCTTCTCTCTTTAAATCCCTTATTAAATCGCAAACCTTGTAAGAAGCTATACCGCCGCAAATCCCTATTAAAACATTTGCCATAGAAAAAATTTAAAGGGAAGGAAACATAAATTAAAACTTGAGATTTTTAATTCTCTCTGCGGCTTCTAAGAGTCTCTCTGTGGGAACTGTTAAAGATATCCTGAAATATCCCTCTCCGTACTCACCGAAACCGTTTCCGGGTGTGCAAACAATTCCGGCTTCATCTATGAGCCTTCCAACAAATTCTGCGGAGGTGTATCCTTTTGGAACTTTTATCCAAAGGTAGAAGGTATAATCGCTCTTGTAAATCTCAAGACCTATCTTTTCCAGTGCTTCTGTCATTATTCTTTTCCTTTCCCTGTAAACGTTCCTTATCTTTTCTACTTCTTCTTCGGGAAGGTTAAGGGCTGCTATTCCTGCATCTTGAACCGCTCCAAACTGACCGCTATCTACGTTGGTCTTCACTTTACCGAGTCCCGCAACCAGTTCCTTATTCCCGACAGCCATGCCTATACGCCATCCGGTCATATTGTAAGTCTTTGATAGAGAATGAAATTCTATGGCTACGTCTTTTGCTCCCGGAACTTGGAGTATGGATGGTGGTTTTTCTGTCCCCGTGTAGATTTCCGAATATGCATTATCTGAGGCTATTATCACATTATTCTTCTTTGCCCAATCTACCAATTTTTCGTAAAACTCTAAGGTAGGAGGTGCAGAGGTCGGGTTATTAGGATAATTAATCCATATGATTTTTGCTTTTTCCACTACATCCTTAGGAATAGAGTCCAGGTCAGGTAGGAAATTATTCTCCTCTTTCAAGGGAACGGTGTAAGGTGTCCCTCCTGCGAAAATGGCTCCTATTTTGTAAACAGGATACGCAGGGTCTGGGCACAAAACTATGTCTCCCGGGTTTACGAAAGCTAGGGGAAAGTGGGCTATTCCTTCCTTTGAACCTATTAGAGTGATAACTTCGCTCTGTGGGTCAAGGTCTACACCGAACCTTTTCTTGTACCAATTTGCAACAGCTTCTCTAAAGGCAAGTTTTCCTACATAAGAGGGATACTGATGATTTTCAGGATTTTCAAGAGCTTTCTTTGCAACCTCTAATATCGGCTTCGGTGTGGGCATATCAGGGTCACCCACTCCAAGGTCTATTACATCCACACCTTGTTCTATCTTTTCCTGTTTTTTTCTATCGAGTTCTGCAAATAGATACGGTGGTAAAACCTTTAGCCTGTCTGAATATTCAACCACTTCCTTGACCTCCTTTTAAGGATTTTGAAAAAAGATTTTACAGGAAATTCCATAGGAAAGCCCATATCTGTGATGCATTGATACAATCTACCTTCACATCCAGTTTTAAAATTTCTCTTAAGAGGCATCTTAAGTAGGAGTAAGGATGTAATGTATTTGGTTTCAATCCCTTATAGGCACCTAACAAAC
>DQTK01000023.1 GCA_015662815.1 Aquifex aeolicus
ATCCAAAAGATAGTATTGCAGCACAGGTGGGAAAAGCCCTTGTGCCTATATTTGAACCGATGGGCATAGATGATTGGAGAGCTACTACGTCTCTAATTCCGGCATTTATCGCAAGGGAGATAGTACTTAGTTCTATGGGAGTAATATATACTTCAACTCAAACGTTTGAAGAAAAAAAGGACTTTAAACCATGGGATGAGTTCAAAAATCAGGTTGTGTCCCTCGGAGAAGCCCTCGGAGATGCTATTACTTCTGTTTTCTCTTTTAAAATTCAAGCATTTTATGTAGAAGAGGAAGAGGGAGAATTAAGAAAACTGATAAAAAATAGTTTCACCGGTGCTTCTGCACTTGCCTTTATGATTTTTATACTGATATACACGTCTTGCCTTGGAACTTACGCCACAATGGCAAAAGAAATAGGATACGGGAAGGCAACTCTATTTCTGGTTTATAGCTTCGGAGTTGCCTGGATTGCGGGAACATTAGTTTATAACCTTCTAATTTAATTCTTCTTTTCTTCCTCCTTCTTCTTGTAGTCTGGTTGATAGGCTATTATGGCTTCTTTGGTGAACGTGATTTTAGTGTTGGCATCAACTTTCAGAGTTATAGTTCTATCTCCGATATCCACTACAGTTCCCCATATTCCTGAAGATGTAACAACTCTGTCACCTTTTCTTAAGCTTTCGAGAAATTTACGGTGTCTTTCCCTTTCCTTCTTTTGAGGTCTAATGATGAGAAAGTAGAACATCAAGAATATAGCCACGAGAAAGATTATTTGAAACAAAAGTGCACCCGTTGGACTGTGTTGCATTTTTTCTACCTCCTTTGAAATGAAGAAATTATTATAACTTGCTTTAAAATAGGTTTTATTATGAGAAAACTCTTAAATGTATTCCTGCTTTTTAGGTCTGAGTTTTGCATCCCCTAAAATCGTAGTAAAACATCCTTGGATAATGGAACCTCCACCCCGTCCTAATGCTACCATGATGGGTATGATTGTTATTAATGAAGGAGACGAAGCTGACAAGCTAATAGGAGTAAAAACCGATATTGCAAGAAAAGTAGAAATCCACAAAACAGTTATAGAGAACGGAGTAGCTAAGATGGTGCATCAAGAGTATGTAAAAATACCCCCACGCTCAAAGATTGAGTTTAAGCACCACGGGTACCATATAATGATTATCGGTCTAGAAAAAAGAATTAAGGCCGGAGACAAAGTGAAAGTTAAACTTGTTTTTGAAAAAAGCGGAGAAAGTGAGCTTGAAGTTCCTGTAATAAAAATGCACATGATGAAATATAACATGGAACATATAGATGAACAGCAAGAAATGAAGATGCACATGTATGAAAGATGATAAGAGTTCTCCTTTTTTTCATTTTCCTCATACCCTTTTCCTGTAAGGGAAAAAGTCTACGATTTAGCTTTTTGGGATTTATCGGGGAAAGCTGTAAGGATTAGCTCTCAAGAAAAAAGACTCCTCCTTTATGTGTGGTCAGGAACCTGTATAGGTCACACCGAAGATTTGAAAGTTTTAAATTCCAACTATGAAAAACTTACTAAAGACTATCACATAGTATCTGTTGCGATATTTATGACTCCAGAGGGGGTAAAAGAGTTTTTACAAAAGGTAGAAATAAACCCCAAATTCCCAATACTGGCTGACCCAAAGGGAAATTTAACTGAAATAGAAAAGTTAATTTTTCTTCCCGCAACTTTAATCTTTGACTCTGAAGGAAAACTCTTGAACAATTACCCAAGATTCCCTTTGCAAAGACTGATGTCTTTTGTAAAGTCTGACGGTTTTGACTTTTAATATAATAGAAAGGGGACCTGAAACGGGAAGGCTGTGGAGGGAAGTAAAATTAACAACTAAATTTCCAAGCACATATTAAAAAATAAAATACCGGTGAGGCAAAAACAACGGCATCGAATCTATCCGTAAACCCTCCATGCTCTCCAAAGGTGTTGGAAAAATCCTTTATTCCTACGAGTCTTTTTATAAAGGATTTGAAGTAGTCCCCTACTACTCCTGAGGTGAGTGTAAAGATTGCAATAAGCAAAGATTTCCACAGGGATAAAGGTAGGAATAAAAGATAAAAAATACTACCTAAGACAATCCCTCCCAAAAATCCTTCTACCGTTTTCTTGGGAGAAATTTGGGGAAAAAGCGGAGTTTTTCCAAAGTGTTTACCTATGTAATAAGCGAAAATATCATTTATCCATAGACCAAATATAAAGACTAATGTTATGTATACCCCGTGCTCCCTGATATGAATTAAATAGCTCAAGAAAATCGCAGGATAAAAGAGCAGGAAAAAGGTTCTAAAGAAATTTTCCAGGGACCAAGATTTGTATCCGTAAACTAACGAAATTATTCCTATAAGAATTGGCGTAAGCTGGGGTGTAAAATACTGGGAAAGTGAAACTAAAGGAGAAAATAGGGAAATATCTACACTGATGGACTTTCCGACTTCCTTGGAGATAACATAACTGAGGAACATTACTGCCGAAAAGAATATGGGAAAAGGAGAAAGAATTACTAAGATAACAGAGATTCCTATTAATATGCCGTAAGTTTCTCTACTCATCTAGAACCCTTCCGAACTTTCTTTTTCTCCGAGAGAAATCTTCTAGGGCTTTAAGGAAATCTTCCCGTGAAAAGTCAGGCCATAGTGTATCGGTAAAGTATAGCTCAGTATAAGCTAAATTCCACAATAGAAAGTTTGAAATTCTCTTTTCTCCTGCAGTCCTTATGAGTAAATCCGGGTCCGGAGAACAGGATAAATCCAAGTACTGGGAAAAAGTTTCTTCATCTATCTTATTGGGTTGTTCTTTAATAATCTTATTGATAGCTCTTACTATATCATCCCTTCCTCCATAATCTATCGCAAGATTCAGGACTAAATTCTTATTTTCTTTAGATTCTTCCTCTATTTCCTTCATTAAACTTAATAAATGTTTGTTTATCCTATCTTTTCTTCCTATGAATCTCACCCTTATCCCGAGTTCATAAAGTTTCCGCTTTTTAGAGATTAAATACTGTCTTAAGAGTTCAAACAGTGCATTAACTTCCTCCCTAGGGCGATTCCAGTTCTCCGTCGAAAATGTAAAAAGAGTCATGTGCTTAATTCCGAGTTCTACTGCATATTCAACTATGTCTTCCGCAACTTCAGCACCTTTATAATGACCTACGATACGAGGGAGCCCGCGACTTTTTGCCCATCTTCCATTACCATCCATAATTATGGCAACATGTTCGGGAATCTTAAGCGTCATGGCATTTTATATAATAGCTCCCTTGCCTTAGATGTAGCCTGTGAATTCGGAAATTTTTCCTCAAGAGTAGTAAAGTAGTTGTTTGCTTCTGTGATATTCCCTTCATCTACAGCTATCTTTACGAGCATGAAGTAAGTATCGGGTAGTTTATTACAGTCTGGTAGTACACCACGTTGGCACTTCTTTATAAGAGCGTTGAAAATCTGCTTCGCTCTTTCTATGTTTCCCAATTCGTAGTAAGTTTTTCCCAACCAGAAGTAGGCATTATCGGTGTACTTAGTTGCCGGGTATTTTTTTATAAATTGAACAAAGGCATCTCTTGCTTCGTTTAATCTTTTCATATTGTAAAGCTCAAGGGCCTGCTGGTACTCAATCTTTACTTCATCCTCATAAACGGGTTTTTCCTCTAAGATAGGTTTCTCTTCTTTCGGAGTGGAGTATTTCGCCAACTTTAATTTCCCTAAATCCTCGGTTATGTAATCCAGCCTTTTATTTATCTCTTCCAATTTAAGGTTTATTTCTTCTTGCTTTTCTTCTAACTTTGCAACTTTTATTTCGAGTTCACTTAACCTTTGCTCGAATTTTTGAGTTTCCGAAACAGGTGCACACCCTATCAAAATCAAAGGAAAAAAAAGAGTAATCTTTCTCATACTTTACCCCTTCGTATTATATTACAAGAATACTATGGAAAAATTCTTAATTATTGCCGGTCCGTGTGCCATAGAAAGTGTGGATTTAGTCCTCAAAGTAGGGGAAGAACTGAAGAAATTACAGGATAAATTTAAAGATGTAGAATTTGTTTTTAAATCTTCCTTCGATAAAGCAAACCGCTCATCTATTCACTCTTTTAGAGGATATGGATTGGAATATGGACTAAAAGCTTTAATGAAAGTAAAAGAAGAGTTCGGACTCAAAGTAACAACCGACATACATGAAAGCTGGCAGGCTGAGCCTGTGGGTGAAGTGGTTGATATAGTTCAGATTCCTGCCTTCTTGTGCAGGCAAACGGATTTGCTTCTTGCTGCTGCAAAAACGGGAAAACCCGTAAATGTAAAGAAGGGACAATTTCTCGCTCCTTGGGATACGAAGAATATAGTTGAAAAATTAAAATTCGGTGGTGCACAGGATATTTTCCTTACCGAACGTGGAACAACTTTCGGGTACAACAACTTGGTTGTGGATTTTAGAAGCTTGCCGATAATGAAGCAATATGCAAAAGTGATATACGATGCAACACATAGTGTTCAACTTCCGGGTGGTTTGGGAGATAAATCGGATGGCATGAGGGAATTTATTTTTCCGCTATTAAGAGCGGCGGTTGCCGTAGGATGCGATGGTATATTTATGGAAACCCACCCTAAACCCGAGGAAGCTCTATCGGATGCCGCAACTCAGATACCTCTAAAGGATTTGGAATATTTAGTAGAAGCTATACTTGACCTGAGAAATACAGCTTCCAAGTACTATGGGCCTCCTGTGAGGATTTAATGAAAGAGGCATTCTTAATAAGTTTAAAACTTGCTACTTTTACTACCTTTTTACTTACTTTCATATCCCTTTTAATATGTCCTTTGCTTGTGTTTAAGGAATTCAAGGGAAGATCTTTTATTGTAGGACTTATTACGATTCCCTTAGTAATTCCTCCCACGGTTCTCGGTTTTTACCTACTATTACTTTTTTCACCCGAAAGTTCGGTGGGAAATCTGATAAAGGAGTTTTTGGGAAAATCTCCTCTGTTTACCTTTGAGGGAATACTTATAGCCTCTGTAATTTACTCTCTTCCCCTTGCAATACTTCCTACACTTTCTGCTATGGAAAAGGTAAAAAAGGAATTCATAGAAACAGCTTATATCTTCGGGTATTCGCGTCTTGAAACCTACCTTAAAGTTATTGTTCCTCTTTCTCTTAACGGAATAATTTCTTCGGCTATAATGGTCTTTGCACATACCCTCGGAGAATTCGGTGTAATTTTGATGGTTGGAGGAAACATTCCCGGAGAAACTCAAACTCTGTCCGTATTTATCTA
>DQTK01000052.1 GCA_015662815.1 Aquifex aeolicus
GAAACTTTTTAAATTAATGAATAAAAGAAAAGTATAAGAACTTCTTATAACTTAAGATTTCCAAATGATTTATATTCCTCAATGAAATGTTAAAGTTCAAAGGTTTTTCCTTATTCATCTTATGTTTTACATTCTTGTGGGCCCAAAATTGGTTTACAGATCTTAATAAAGCTGAAAAACTTGCAAAAAAGGAAAGTAAACTAATACTAATTTATATTTATAGTGACCATTGCCCTTACTGTCATCAGGTAGAAGGGTTTGTTTTCGGAGATGAATACGTTGAAAAATTCTTAAATAAAAACTTTATTGTGGTGAGTATGAATGTAAATGATGATTTAGTTGAAGATTTTGGCGTTTTTGGCACTCCAACTTTTATTGTTTATAACCCTTTGAATGGAAAGGTTTTGGCTAAATTTTTCGGAAGTGTAGACAGTGAAACATTTTTATCCTTGCTAACAAAATTATGTAATAAATCTAACCTAAGGAGGTGTTGATATGACAACGAGAAGGGACTTCTTTAAGATTGCAGGAATAACTGCAGCCGGATTAATGTTGGGTGCGGAGGCAATACTCAGCCCTGTACACGCTAAGATTTCCCTTGAGGAAGCTATAAAGAAACACTTAGGTGTTGGACTTTCTGCAATAAAGGAATCAAACGAAATAAAGGTGAAGGCTCCATCCATAGCGGAATCTGGAGCTAACGTCCCGATTCAAGTAAGCGCTTCTGTACCCATTGAAAAAGTAGAAGCTCTTTATATTTTCGTCGATAAGAATCCTAACCCTTACATAGCTCACGTTGAAATTACCCCTGTAAATGGTGAGGTATTCTTTGCAACAAGAATAAAAATGGGAGCCACCTCTCCTGTAAGAGCTATTCTTAAGCTCAAAGACGGTTCTTATTTAATGGCTTATAAGGAAGTTAAAGTTACAGTAGGTGGTTGTGGTTAATAAAAATACGGAGGTGAGGTATGGCTTCCATAGGAAGAGCAATAGTCAGGGTTCCCAGAAGAGTTAAAAAGGGACAAATATTTAAGGTTCAATGGGTTATTATCCATCCTATGGAAACAGGACTTAGGAAAGATCCTAAAACTGGAAAGAAAATACCAGCCCACTACATAACCCACGTTGATATATATCTAAACGGCAAACTGGTTACGAAAATTATCTCTTCGCCAGGTATAAGTAAAAATCCTTACTTCGCTATTAAGATGAAAGCTGTAGAGTCCGGAACGCTAAAGATAGTGTATGAAGATAACAAAGGTGGCAAGTGGGAAAAATCGGTAAACATTTCTGTGGAGGGGTGAGTGTCATGAGAAAAAGCATCTTAGCCTCACTCCTCGGTGGGGCTTTATTTTTCGCGAAAGCTGAAGCCCCTACTTCTGAGCAACTGCAAATTCTCAAAGAATTGGGAGTGTCTCCCGCGGATGTTATCGTCGAAGAAGGTAAAGATTACTACCATAACCTTAAGGGTTCTACCGGAAAAACCTGTGCATTCTGTCACGGTCAAGATGGAGCAGATCTCGTGGGAGCTTATGCAAAAATGCCAAGATACTACACGGATATTGGAAGAGTAGCAGACATAGATCTGAGAATTAAAGCTTGTCTTGAAAAGTACATGGGAGTTAGTGCTAAAGGCGAGAAAGGAAGAAAATATATAGTTCCATTAGCGGGATATGTTGCAACTCTGAGTAATGGAATGCCTATAAGCATAGAACTAAAACATCCTGAAGAAAAGAGAGTTTACGAATACGGTAAAAAACTCTGGTATAAAAGAGTTGGAGCAAGAGATTTTTCTTGTTCAATATGCCACGATGTCCTCGCAGGTCAAAGAATAAGACTTCAAAAACTTGGAGCTCTTGTAAGGGATAAGCTATACGCCCATTGGCCTGCATACAGAATATCAAAGGACAAGTTATGGACTATGGAGGACAAGATTAGAGGTTGTTACAAAAGTTTCTTTCTGTTCGATCCTAAGAAGGGTAAATTCGACTTTAAGAAAAACTGGGTGAAAAAACCGCCGTTTTATATGGAAGAAATTATAGCTCTGGAACTTTATATGAAAAAAGCTGCTAATGGTGCAAAGATTGAGGTTCCCGGCCTGTTGAGATAAGGAGGGGGTTTATCATGAAAAAAGGATTTTTAGCTACATTACTGATAGGTGCTGGGATTATAGCGTGTCAACCGGCTTCTCAGGTTGCTAAGGAGGAATCTAAAAAGACTGTAGTTACGGAACAGGCTAAATCTAAAAGGCCCAGTAAAGAGGAAAAATTCTTAAGGGCTCTGGAAGCTCAAGACAAGTGGCAACAAGCTTGTTCTAACCCTATTCAATTAGCCCCGGAAGGAATAGATGTAGCCCAATTTTTAAAAGAAATGCAAGCAACTATAAAATACCCCGCTGATGGTAAATTGGTGGGAGATTGGAAGAAAGGAGAAAGTCTTGCACTTCTCCCTGAGGAATATAAAGCTCTTTATGGACAAAAAGGTGGAAGTAGAAAGGGAAACTGTTATGCGTGTCACTGCGGAGATCCGAGAATAATTGCTTGCGGTAATATAGGACCATCTCTTAGAGGTTATGGGAATAAAGGTATGGATCCTAAATTGACCTACGAGAAGATTTACAACCCTTGGTCTAAGAATCCGTGTTCAACTATGTTCAGATTTGGATATCACGGATTGCTTTCTCCTGAGGAAATTGCACATATCGTCGCCTACCTCCATGACCCTGAAAGTCCTATTAATAAGTAATTCTTTTCTTCCTTTCTTCAATTTTCTATATTCTCTTTAGGAGGATATTTAGATGAATCTGACCCGCAGGGACGCTCACTTGAATCCTCACTATTTCTCTAAACCTAATTAATTTAGTAATACGCCGGGTGAGAAAAAGTAAAATATAGTTGATGGGAAATTGTTGCCAACTACAAGACTGGAAAGAGCTTTAACTCAGAAGATAAAAAAGGGGGTTTGGGAAAAGGAGTTGGGGAAGAAGGAAAAGAAAGCTTTACAGTGTACACAA
>DQTK01000044.1 GCA_015662815.1 Aquifex aeolicus
TCTTAAAATCGGTATTGAAATAAGTTATTGATTTTGCTATATTTTTTATTGCACACTGATGCGGGGTTCCTAATCTACCGTGTGGAGTTGAAAGTTGTCCTGAAACTTTCCGAAAGGCTATGGAAGTGGGATTCAGAAACAAGGCAAACGGTAGCTTAAATTATCGCAAACTCAATCAAAAACAAAAAAACAGTCTTAATGATTGCCTATGAGATAGAGAGCCACCTTCAGCCCGATGGTTTCTTAGAAGACCTTTCACTTAGCTTTAGTTATTCATCAGTATGTTCCTTCAAATGGAAGTATTAGCTAAAGGGCTATTTTCATCTTCGGGAGTGAAAGTTCCTAACTTCAGAAACCTGCGCTATCGGACAAAGCATTTTTTCCTCAGGAATATCTTTCAAAATTTCATTCATCTTTTCATACTTCTTACAAAATTCGATATCTTACCTTAAATATCCACAGAGCTGGTAAATCATTAAGAGTTTAATAATCATATGCCTTTAAAATTACACTGGAGATATAAAATAAAGCAATATGGTGGAAACCGTTGTTATACTTGCAGGAGGAGAGGGAAGTAGATTAAGACCTTTCACAAAGGATACTCCGAAGGCACTTATTAGGGTTGCAGGAAGGGAGCTCCTTTATAGGATTATTAAGCAGTTAGGAGAACTTGGTGTAAAACGTTTTGTGATTGTCATAAATGAAAAATTTAAAGGGAATATAGAAAATTTCCTTAAGGAGCATAAATTTCACGCAGAGATAATTTGTAACCCGCATCCCGAAAAAGAAAACGGCTATTCCCTTTACTTGGCAAAGGAAAGGGTAAAAGGAAGATTTGGTGTTGTTATGTCCGACCACATTTATGAAAAGGAATTCTTGGAGAAAGCTCTAAAAGGAAATGGCTTAATTGTTGATAAGGTAGGGCTTTACATAGACAGGGACGAAGCTACGAAAGTAAAGTGTAGAGACGGGAGAATAGACGATATAGGCAAAGGTTTGAAAGAATACGAGGGTTTTGATACGGGATTTTTCATTTTAGAAGATTCCATATTTAGCGTTGCGGAGAAAATCCTCAAAGAGAAAGAAGTTCTTACTATGAGTGAATTGGTAAAAAGTGCAGGACTTCCCTGTACCGAAGTATCCGGCTACTTCTGGATGGATATCGATACCCCCGAAGATATAGAAAAAGCGAAAAAGCTCCTTGTGAAAACCGCTATCAAGGGAGCGGGAGATGGATTTATTTCGAGGAATTTAAACAGAAAAGTTTCTACGCGAATATCTCCTTACTTGGTTGATAAGTTTACCCCTAACCAAATAACTGTATTTACTTCCCTGTTAGGAATGCTATCTGCTGTAATTGCTTTCTTTTCTCCGGCTTTAGGTGGAATACTTCTTCAGATAAGTTCTATGCTCGATGGTCTCGATGGAGAGATAGCACGTGCTCAGATGAGGACTACTAAATTCGGAGCCTGGCTTGATTCCGTGCTTGATAGATATGTTGATTTTGCGTTCCTTTCCGCTCTTGCCTTCTATATCAAACCTTCTTGGGCTTTTATGCCTTGGGTGTTTTTAGCTCTCTTTGGAACAATTATGGTGAGCTATTCTACAGAGCGGTATAAGGGGGCTTACTGTGAAGATGCTTACGCAGTAATAAGGGAACTCAGATATCTACTCGGAAAGAGGGATGAAAGGATTTTCCTGATAATGATATTTACACTTTTTGGGTGGATTAAAGCCTTATTTATCTTACTCGCTATCATTACCAACATCAGAGTTATCTTAACGATTTATCTCGTATGGAAGAAAAAGGGAAACGAGTAAACTTAAACTTTATGGAACTGCCTCGTTTGTATGCAATTACTGATAGGAAGAAATACGGTGAAAATTTTTTAGGAACACTTGAAAAAATACTTCAAAGTGGAGTAAAAATGATTCAACTAAGAGAGAAAGATTTAAAGGACAGGGAACTTTATAAACTTGCTAAGGAAGTGAGAGAGCTTACGAAGAAATACGAAGCCCTGCTTCTAATAAATGAAAGGTTTGATATAGCTCTTGCTGTGGGTGCCGATGGGGTTCATCTTCCCGAACAGAGTTTTCCCCCTTCATTAGTAAAGAAAATAAATCCCGACTTTATAGTTGGTTTTTCTGCTCACTCTCTCGATAGTGCGAAATATGCCAAGATGCAGGGAGCTGATTTTATAACTTTGAGCCCTATATTTAAAACAACCTCACACCCTCAAGCGGAAACCTTAGGTTTGACAGCTCTGAAGAAAGTATCGGAAGCGGTAAAAATCCCCGTATACGCCCTCGGGGGAATTACTTGGGAAAGAATAAAGATGTGCTATAAAAACGGTGCTTACGGCATTGCGGGAATTACTATGTTTTTAGAAAAAGTCATAAAAGAGAAAAGCGAAAAGCCTTAATGTTTAAAATGCCTTAAGCCGGTAAATACCATTGATATTCCGTGTTCGTTGCAGGCTTCTATAACTTCCTTATCCCTAATAGAACCGCCGGGCTGAATTACGGCGGTAATACCTTCTTTAGCCATTATATCTATACTGTCCCTAAACGGGAAAAAGGCTTCCGAGGCAACAACTGCACCTCTGAGGTCAAAACCAAATTCCTTAGCTTTGTTTATAGCACACTTTAAGCTGTCAACCCTGGATACGTTTCCGGAACCTATTCCTAATGTTCTCCCTCCTTTTGCTATTACTATGGCATTGGATTTCGTATGTTTTACAACCTTCCATGCAAATATTAAGTCTTCCATTTCTTCAACCGTCGGTTCTTTTTGGGTTACTACTTCCGGCTCTTCGTAAAGAACCGTATCCTCGTCCTGAAGGAGATACCCTCCGCTTACCTTCTTTATATCAAAAGCATTTTGAAGGCCGTAAAATCTGAGAACTCTTAAGTTCTTCTTCTTAGAGAGTTCCGAGAGTGCATCTTCGTCGTATTCGGGAGCAATAACTACTTCGAGGAACATAGAGGTGAGCTCTTTAGCAGTTTGGTAGTCCACTTTATCATTGAAGGCAACTATTCCTCCGAAAGCAGATACAGGGTCTGCTTCCTTAGCTCTGATAAAAGCATCCTTTACGGATACGCCTGTTGCCACAGCGCAAGGATTATTGTGCTTAATTATTGCACATACAGTTTGGTTGGGAAATTCACTGACAAGCCTTGTTGCCGAGTCAGCATCGAGGTAATTGTTGAAGGACATTTCTTTACCTTGAAGTACACTTGCCTTTGTAATTCCTATATCCTCCAGAGGATTTTCGTATAGGTATCCCCTCTGGTGAGGGTTCTCCCCATATCTCAGTTTTTTCTTCAGTTTTATAGGAAGAGCCTCTTCCCTATTGAAGGAATCTATGGAGTAAAGTTTTTTAAAAGCTTGAGATATAACCCCGTCATAGTAAGCTGTGTGGGAAAAAGCTTTCCATGCAAGATAAGCTCTATCTTGAAGAGTCAGATTGCCTTTTTTCAGTTTTTCAAGAGTCCAGCTGTAATCCTCCGGGTCTACAAGAATAACAACTCTGAAAAAGTTTTTCGCGGCGGCTCTGATAAGTGCAGGTCCTCCTATGTCTATAAATTCCATCAAATCCTTATCCGTGAGACCTTCTTTTAGCTTTTCCTCAAAGGGATATAAATTTACAACTACGATGTCAATTGGTTTTATATCGAGTTTTTTAATATCTTCTTTATCTCTTTCAACCCAGTCTCTGTAAAGTATTCCACCGTGAATCTTCGGGTGCAAAGTCTTAACCCTTCCCTCTAATATTTCAGGAAACTCTGTTAACTGAGAAACTTCCTTTACCTTTATTCCCTTTTCTTTTAGAAATCTTGCCGTTCCACCTGTGGAAATTATCTCGTAACCTAAATTCTCAAGAGCTTTAGCAAGCTCATCTACACCTTCTTTTTCGTAAACTGATATTAATGCTTTCATTTAAAAAA
>DQTK01000108.1 GCA_015662815.1 Aquifex aeolicus
ATAGTCAAATTTTTAGACTCTCCGGTTTCGGAATAGGAGGGGTTTTAAGTTTTGCAGGAAAAAAAGCGGGGAGCATGGCTGCAGATATGATAAGGGGAATGGTAGGAAATAAAGAGATTAATCTCGAAGAGGCTATTGGCTATATAATTACTTTTCTTTCTGAAACAGGAGTTTGTTCACCACAAGAATGAGATATAAGCGATAGTACTATAAGAATAGCCGTTAAAAATTCCATTTTTGCTACATCTATTGAAAATAGCAAAAACCTTTTTGTATACCTCTTTCCAGTGCACTTGTCGGAATTCTTTCAGAACTGTTTGGTGAGGAATGGGAAGTTAAAGAAGAAGAATGTCAAGCACAAGGAAAGGAACATTGCGCATTTGTAATTAAACGTAAATCCATTTAGGAGGCAGGAGCTACTACCCGCTATCTTCCTAGAAATAGGAAGACTCACAGGATACTTGAAAAGATTAAATTCTAATTTGCTTGTATATAATACAATTTGATAATAAAATCGTCAACTGTTTTCGGGAGGAGCGGTTAAGGCTATGGGTTTTTTGGAAGAGATAAGAATTCTTAAGGAAAAGGAAATAAATCGTTCGCCTGAGTATATAAAGAAACTGGAAAAATTGATAGAGGAAAGGAAAGAATTTTATAGCTTTGAAGATGCTCTAACGAGCTGTAGAACTAAGGTAATTGCCGAGGTGAAAAAGGCATCTCCTTCTGAGGGAAAAATAAAAGAGGTAAACCCCGAAGAGCAAGCTAAACTTTACGAAGAAGCTGGAGCTATAGCAATATCTGTTTTAACTGACTCCAATTATTTTAAGGGTTCTCTGGAAGATTTGAAAAAGGTAAGGAATGCGGTTAAACTTCCAATTCTCAGAAAAGATTTTACGGTAGATAAACTCCAGATATTGGAAGCCAAAGCCTTCGGAGCTGACATAGTACTTCTAATTGTAAGAATGTTATCGAAAAAGGAACTCAAGGAGTTAATAAATTTTTCAAAAGAGCTCGGTATCTCCCCCCTTGTGGAGGTCTTTACTTTAAAAGAAGCTCAAAAAGCTGTTGACCAAGGCGCTGAAATTATAGGAATAAATAACAGAGACCTTCAAACCTTCAAGATAGACCTAAACAGGACTCGGGAGCTTGCTCCCAAGATAAAGGATATGGGTGCGAAGTTTGTAATATCGGAGAGCGGGATAAGTAAGCGAGAGGAAATTTTGGATTTAATGAACTATCAGGTTGATGCTTTCCTGATAGGAACATCCCTTATGAAGAGTAAAGATCCTTATAAGAAACTCAAGGAACTCCTGGGATTGTGAACCTCTCTGCCCTTTAAAGGGAATTCCTGCATGGGCGAGGGCTTTTCACCCTCTCCACAGGCGTAGGTTCGGGTCGCTCTGACCTTAGTTGAACTAAAAGACCTGTGGATAAGGCATCAGAGAGAGGAGAGACAGTAGTAGCATTTGAGAAACTAACAGGTTTAAGAGGTGATAAAAGGAAGAGTAAGAGATTAAATAGGAAGATAAATTTCTGGATGAGGAGAAAGATTCAGGAAAGGGGAAAGGGAATAAGTTTAGAGGAAGGGTAAGGCATTTCTATTCCTATCCTTTTACGGTAATCTTCAGAAATGTTGGATTTTCCTTTGAAGAAGTATTAAACTCTACAATAGCACACAGGGACAGGTTTTTGATGGAATTAGTATATGAAATTTGGTTAATAACGGCAAAAGAAGGCAAGTACTTTGTAGAAATAGAGAAGGCACTCAAAAAGGAACAACTTCAGGCTTAGGAAAGCCGTTAAAATTTGAAGCGTAAACTGTTGTATAAGCTCCTGTGGAGAGTATGTAAAGAGAATCACCAATTTTAGGTTCAGGTAGGAAAACATTTTTCGCTATCACATCCATACTATCGCAAGAAATACCACCTATAGTCCACTCCTTTAATTTCCCTTCCCTCTCAATGTAGAAGGGATATCTTATTCCTCCGAGTGCTTCCGCCAGCCCGTTGAAAACTCCGGTGTCTATGTAAATCCAGTTTTCTCCTCCTCTTGTGGCTTTTCCTATTACCCTTGTAATCATAAGACCTTGGTCTCCTACAATTCCTCTTCCCGGTTCTATCTGCAGTTCATAAGGTTGGACTGGAAAGTATTTCCTCATTAAACCCTTTACGTAGTAAGCTATGTCCTCTATACTGAGAGCTTCATAGTTGTACCTTACCGGCAAACCTCCTCCCATGTTTAGCATCTGAAGTTTGAGTCCTTTTGCCCTAGCTTTCTCCCAAAGCTCTGCGGAAAGCTTTACCGCTATAAACCAATTCCTCAAATTATTACACTGAGAACCTACGTGAAATGTTATTCCGTAGGGAATTAATCCCGAGTTATTTGCGTATTCAAGTATCTCAAGGGCTGTATCCGTATCCACACCGAATTTCCTCGAAAGAGGCCAATCACTTCCTTCATTGGGAACGGCAATTCTGACGTAAACCTTCGAACGTGGTGCTATCTTCTTTATTTTTTCAACTTCGGTAAAACTGTCTACCGCAAAAGTCCTCACCCCTACAGAGTAGGCGTAGTCTATGAATTCAGGAGGTTTTACGGGATTACTGGAAATTATCTTTTCTACCTTTCCTCCTAAATTAAGAACCTTATTGAGTTCTTCAGATGAAGCTACTTCAAAACCTGAACCTACCTCCACGAGGGCTTTAATAACCCTGTCGTCGTCGTTAGCTTTTACAGCGTAATAAACGTTAAACTCCGCAAAGTTGTATTTAACTTTCAGATATTTTTTCTTCACACCTTCTATATCCATAAGGAGAACAGGTGTTTTTTCAGGTTTTAAAAGCTTTTCTATTCTTCCTCTTCTTTCGTTGATAAAATCCCTAAAGTACTTCTTGGCAAGGTTAAACTGAATCTCTCCTAAGGTTATAGCTCCGGCCATTCTGAAAAATATACGCGAAAAATTTTTATATTTATATACTATGGCAGGACATAGTCACTGGGCTCAGATTAAACACAAAAAGGCAAAGATTGATGCCCAAAGGGGTAAACTCTTTAGCAAATTAATAAGGGAAATAATCGTAGCAACAAGACTAGGAGGACCCAACCCAGAATTTAATCCGAGATTAAGAACCGCAATAGAACAAGCTAAGAAGGCTAATATGCCTCTTGAAAATATAGAAAGGGCTATAAAAAAGGGAGCGGGAGAACTCGGCGGAGAGCAATTTGAAGAAGTTATATACGAAGGATACGCCCCCGGCGGAGTAGCCGTAATGGTAATGACTACAACCGATAATAGGAATAGAACTACATCTGAAATCAGACACGTATTTACCAAACACGGCGGTAATTTAGGTTCTTCCGGTTGTGTATCTTATCTGTTCGAGAGGAAAGGATATATAGAAGTTCCTGCACGTGAAATATCAGAGGATGAACTGCTTGAAAAAGCTATTGAAGCTGGAGCGGAAGATGTTCAACCCGGAGAAGAAATACACATAATCTACACTGTTCCCGAAGAACTCTACGATGTAAAGGGAAAGCTTGAAAAGGCTGGAGTTCCTATAGAAAAGGCCCAAATTACATGGAAACCCGTTTCCACCGTTCAGATTACCGATGAAGAAACCGCTCAGAAGGTAATAAAACTCCTCAACGCTTTGGAAGATTTGGATGATGTACAACAGGTAATAGCAAACTTCGAAATACCCGAGGAAATCCTCCAAAAAATCGCTTAATCTTTCCTCAACCTGTCTGCTTTTTTTAAAACAATCTCATTCTTGCAAAACTTTAGATATAATATTGTCGTGTTATTGTAGTATTGTAGTGAGTTAAATTTTGGGTTTCTTGGCAATTGAATAGGGGAAATAGCTCGCGGGAATGAGCGTCAAAATGCTTTGAT
>DQTK01000117.1 GCA_015662815.1 Aquifex aeolicus
AGAACCATATAACCTTTTGAAAATCTGGTAGCCCAGTCTTCCGCAGATTTTCCATAAGCCTTTACGTCAAAAAAGTGAGTCTCTTCCTGCCACTCTCCCTCTTGATTTCTATATCGGCGGTTATATGCAATAGTTAAGTCCACGACGGGTGTTCCGCTGGGAAGATAGGTGATTACTGGGTCTTTAGTAAGTCTGCCTATTAAAAAGACCTTATTAAGCATTTTTCTTTCCTTCGCTCTCCTTAATTTGAAAATTTAACCACCTTATTACATCTTCATCAATCTTTAGCTGGAAATCTAGCTCATTTGCAAGCTGGGGGTTTTGAGTTTTGAAACGAAGTAAATAATACCTTGCGTTATTGAACTTGTTGATTGGATAAGCTAATGTTTTCATTCCCCAATCTTCCTCGTATAGTATTTCACCTCCTTTTTGTTTGATGAACTCTTTTACTTGCTCCACTTTCTTCTTTACCTCTTCTTCGTTTAAAGTTGGCTTTAGAGCAAATACAGTTTCGTAATACCTCAAAGTTTTATAGTGCCTCAATCTCGGCATGCTTCACCTCCCGGACCTAAATTTAGGGTCTCCCCGCAGGTGCGGGGAAACGAGGTTAAAGGGTATATTTTAGTATTTGTAATCTCCATTTACAAGTTTATCGTAGAATTTTTCAGGAAGGAATGCGTACTCGTGCATGTCAGCATCGTAAATCTTAGTTTGAACTTTTACTTCCCTTATGGGTGAACGGACAGGATACTTCTTAGAAGCTATTGAGAAGGTCCACCAATAACCTGCGTATATGGGAATAATAGAAGTGTAAAGGTCAACAATAGGAAATACCTTCCTCAATCTTTGTTGTGTGGTTCTTACCATATCCAGATGGTAGTGAATGGATTCTGTTTGAGCTACAAATATTCCATCATTTTTCAGGGCTTTGTATACATACCTGAAGAAATCCTCGGTAATAAGAACGTGGGCAAATCCCACAGGGTCTGTTGAATCTACTATAATTACATCAAATTCATTTTCGTAATCTTGAATGTATTTATATCCGTCCTCGTTTACCACTATTGCTCTGGAATCACCGAAACCAACTGATAACGTTGGGAAAAATTTTTTAGATACCTCTATAACTTCTTTGTCTATATCAACGAGGATAGCCCTCTCTACAACATCGTGTTTCAGTACTTCCCTCAAAGTTCCTCCATCTCCCCCACCTATGATTAAAACGTTTTTGGGCTCTGGGTGAGCATGCAGAGGAACATGAGCTAAATACTCATGATAGAGGAATTCGTATTTTTCATCCAGTTGAACCACACCGTCGAGAATTAGCATTCTACCGAACTCGGGACTCTCCACTACCTGTATTTCCTGGAAAGGGCTTTTTCCTTGGTAGAGGATCTTAGAGATTGTGTAGCAGTGTCTTATAGGAGCATAAGGGTCTCTTTCTATGAAAAGAATATCCCTCATATCACTATTTTAGCCCAAGAGCTTAAAATTTAGTTATGGCTGAAAAGAAAGCGATAATAGGAGTTGTTACAATTTCCGACAGAGCAAGTAAAGGTATATACGAAGACATAAGCGGTAAAGCGATTATAGATTACCTGAAAGATGTAATAATTACTCCCTTTGAAATAGAGTACAGGGTAATACCAGACGAAAGGGATTTAATAGAAAAGACTTTGATTGAGTTGGTGGATGAGAAAGGGTGTAGTTTGATACTCACTACTGGCGGAACGGGTCCTGCCCCAAGAGATGTTACTCCGGAAGCTACTCAAAATGTATGTGAAAAAATGCTTCCCGGATTCGGAGAGCTTATGAGACAGGTTTCCCTAAAGCAAGTTCCTACTGCAATACTCTCGAGACAAACTGCCGGAATAAGGGGAAGCTGTCTTATAGTGAATTTACCCGGAAAACCTCAGTCCATAAAAGTATGTCTGGATACGGTAATGCCTGCAATTCCTTACTGTATAGACCTTATAGGTGGTGCATACATAGATACGGATTCTGATAAGATAAAGGCATTTAGACCGAAAAGGTAAAACCTAAGGTTCCAAAAGACCTTTCTCTTCCGCTTTCTTTAAGTACTCCTTAGCTTCTTCGTCAGAAAGCTGGTGAAAATCCCGGTAAAACATTCCAACGGCGAAACTTGAAGAACTTACAGGGTAGTAGCAAATAAATTTATCCACATAATTTTCAAGTCTTGTTTTTGAATCCGAAGGACATACGGGTACAGCTACAATAACTTCCGAGGCACCCTTGCTCTTTGCATACCCTGCAGCTGCAATAGCCGTATACCCTGTAGCTACTCCGTCGTCCACAATTATAACCTGTCTACCTTCCAGACTTGGATATCCGTGAGGAGCAAACTTCTTTTCCCTTTCCTTCAGTTCTTTGAGTTCCTTCTTTATTACATTCTTAATTTCTTCTTCGGATAAATAATTGAGAACACTTGGATCGTAATAAGGTGTTCCATCCGGGTCAATTGCTCCAAAGCCCGCTTCCTCATTCCAAGGCAGTCCTAACTTCCTTACTACTATTACAGACATAGGTATTCTAAAATAATCAGCTATCTTGTAGGCAACGGGTATCCCGCCTCTTGGTATAGCTAAAACTATCGGATTCTTTTTAACATAAATTATTCCTTCTAAAGCCTGTGCCAGAAGTTCTCCCGCTTCATCCCTATCCTTAAACATCATTTAAGTTTCCTTATAAGACTATCAATATTGTCGAGTTTTCTATAGGCCTGTAGTAAAACGTAGCTAATTTGCTCATTGGTAGCGATTGAAAGGTCATAAAGAATAGAACTTATGTCCTTCAAAATGTTATACAGGGTTGTGTATATACTTTGGTCTAATTTTTTTTCGGGATTAGGGATTTCCTGAAATACTTCTTCCACGATTCTAGCCAGTCTCATAAGTTTCTCCGCCAATCCTCTAATCTCAAAATCGTATTTGTAAATGGCAACTATATCCTCGTATCTTTCCTCTATTTCTTTCATTACACTTTTAAACAACATATCTTCCAGAAAGTTCACGTCGTTCATTAATTTAAAGAATACTTCTTTGGTCAAGTTTTTCCATAAAAATTAAGCTTTTCAATGACTTTTATTTCACCAAGGTACACTTTACACCTAAGAACGATTACCTCAAATCCTATATTTATATACTTGTAAAAAGCCTTGCAGAAATCGGGGTCTGTTTCACAATTAGGCTTAAATTCTTCAAAATCTTCCCTCTGAACTACGAACACCAGCAAGGGTTTATACTTGTTGGAAAACCTAATAAGAGTCTCTATGTGCTCTTTCCCTCTTTTTGTAGGTGCATCAGGGAACATAGCAACTCCGTTCTTGACTAAATTTACGGATTTAACCTCTACGAGCTTATCGTCTATTAAAAAATCAATTCTACGATTTCCAATTTTAACTTCCCTTTTCAGAATGGAAAATTTCCAGTTTTCCCAAACGTATTCCTCAAAGAGTTTTCCGGCATAATGGGATTCTATACATACAAGCCCTTTTTCGGCTCTGGTAATTAAAACTTCATACGAATATTTGCCCCTTGTTTTTTTTCTTACAAAAACAGTGTTGTAAGGTTTCAGAAGTTCCCCCAGCTTTCCGGTATTTCTAATTAAAGCTCTTTGTTTTCTTCCCTCTAAAAATATTTCCCCGACAAATCTGTTTAAGCGTTTTATAAAGATGGCAGGAATTACAGGCGGAAGTACCATAAAAACATGTTAAAATAT
>DQTK01000129.1 GCA_015662815.1 Aquifex aeolicus
ATCCCTTCAGTAATAATTATCATAGACATTATGTCCTTCATATACAGGAGGAGAGTACAATTTTACGAAACTGATGCTCAAGGAGTAGTTCATCATTCCAACTACTTTAGATATTTTGAAGAAGCAAGAGGAGAGTTTTTAAGGGAAAGGGGATTTCCATATAGCAAATTAAGAAGTTTGGGCATGGAAGTAGTTCTTCTGAATGCAAGCTGTGAATATAAGAAGCCACTTTTTTACGATGATACCTTTGAAATACATATGAATTTAGAGGAACTCACCAGGTTTACCTTTACTTTTTCCTATAAAGTTTTCAAGGGGGAAGAGTTAATATGTATAGCAAAAACAAAACACTGCGTAGTAAAAAAGGGAAAAATTGTTTCAATGCCTAAAGAAATATACGAAATACTAAGATAATATCCCTTCATGTTTTAACAGATATTTCTTTAACTCCACTCCCGCTGAGTATCCTCCCAATCCAGTTTTTGCTATTACCCTGTGACATGGAATTATTACAGGAAAGGGATTTACCCTCATGCAAAATCCAACAAATCTCGGTGAAAAGCCCAAAATTTTCCCAATTTCACCGTATGTAATAACTTCTCCGAAAGAAATATTCTTCTTTAAAAATCTGTAAACTTTTAGACAATCGGAATTTATACCTTCCAATGAAAGAGTATTTAAATCTACTTCTACATCTCCCTTCTGAAAAAAGTAAGCTTCAAATTCTTTCCAAACAATATCCGAAGGGTTTTTCAGTAAATAACTTCTCCTTATAAATCCTTTTTCGATAACAAGTAATAATGAAAAAGGGGAAGTAAGGGCAGTTTTAACATATCTTAGGCTCGCAGTCTTTTTCATTAGATTCCTCAAGGAGTATACGTTCTTCACACATCTTTCCTCCCGGAGGCCTTGTAGCTCCGCATCACGATTCATAATCTTCCGTAGGATAATTGGGGCATTTAGTACAGAAATGCCACTCATCACTTCCTTTTTTCTTTCTATATTCGATAATCATGCCTGCCCACCTCCTCGTTTAGAATTTTTCTGGTCTTAATTTTAAATGTACTGCTCATGAAAGTTTTACCAAGGCATAAGCCAATGCTCCTCTTGCCCCCATAAACTCACCTGCTGTAGAAAACACGATATTTGTGCAGGAAGCCGGTAACTCCTCGGCCATAACCTTTACCTTCTCGGGTATATCCTTTAAAAATTCTTCAAAACTTTTTATTACACCTCCAGCAAGCACCACCTTGTCGGGATTAAATATATGAAGAGCATTCATCAAACCCAGCAAAAGGTATTTCTTAAATATATTGACTATCTCTACAGCTTCTCTTTCTCCCTCTTTTGCCCTTTGAGCTACCTCGTAATCTTTTATACGCTCTCCTTTCAGTCTACTGTATGCTCTTTCAATACCGTAGGATGAACAGTAAGCTTCCCAGCATCCATTTCTTCCGCAATTGCATAAATCTCCATCCTTTTCAATTATGTGGTGTCCGAGTTCAAGTGCACTGCCGCATGCCCCCCAAAATATTTCTCCTCTATAAACTAAACCCGCCCCCAACCCTGTTCCTATGGCTACAAGTAGTAAAACTTCACTGTCCCTATGGTCAAAGTACCATTCACCGTAAGCTCCCATACTCACGTCGTTTCCTACTACGAAAGGAATATCTAAGTCTCTTAGAACTTCCTTAAAGTCTATACCGTTCAGTACAGGAATATTAGGAGAAGTAAAAACTTTTCCATCTGAAGAAGTGAATCCAGCAACTGCAATACCAACCCCTGAAGGATATCCCTCCATTATCACTTCCTTAATCTTGTTAATAAGTTTGCTTTTATCCTCCTTTAAGTCCCTTATATAGTGTTTTTCCTTTTTTCCATCTTGCCAAAAAACCTTTATAAATGTTCCTCCTATATCTATTCCCTTAATCATAGTCTATAAGGATAATTCTAAAATCCTTATCATTCTCCCATCTTCCTATAAGCTTCAAGGAGCCACCGTTTATGCGCAGTATATAAACTAATTCTTCGTTTTCCTTCCTAAGCGTTTTGTTCAGTACTGATTTACCCGATGTTTTAGAACATATCTTCTTTAAACTTTTCATATACTCCTTACTTACCATCGGGAAATATATATAAGGAACCAATTCAACTAATCTATCTTTGCAATCTAAAGAAAGAAAAACATTAGTAACTCTATCCAAGATGTTCTGAGCTATCCTCTCTTTAACACTTTCCTTGTAAAGGATAAAAAAGGTTATTATGAAGGGATATATGAACGTTGCAAAAACTGTAAATATGAGTATAACATCCTCTACGTGGAACTTCCTTTTTAGAGCCATCCTTTTCTCCTTACCCATAGAAGGAGAACTATGGTAGTGAATACCATCAGGAATAGAGAGTATGGATATCCGTATTTCCAGTCTAACTCGGGCATATGTTTAAAGTTCATACCGAAAATACTTGCAATCAGAGTAGCGGGCAGAAATATGGTAGCGAGGACAGTGAAAACCTTTACGGCTTCATTTTGGCGTATTGTAATAAGACCAAGGAGGGAATTTTGGATGCTGTCAATTTTTTCCATATAAAATGCCGTGTAATCAAGTAAAGTTACAAGGTCATCGTAAATAATTCTGAGATCTTTTTTGGTGTGGGCATTTATTAAAGGACTTTTTAGAGCTTTTGGAATGATTCTTAGTTTTTCGTTAATACTTTCTCTAAGGGTTATGTTTAGTTCATCGTAAAAAGCTAACTCCCTTATCATTTCCTCTGATTGTTCTGTAAACATCTGTCTCCAGATATCTTTTATTTTGTTGCCCAACACTTCCAACCTATCACCAATTCGGTCTACCTCTATTCCGAGAATCTCCGCAAAAAGACTTTCCGGAAATTGATAAAACTCCTTTTGGAAGTTAGCTCTATTCTTGAAAATCATTATCGGTGGGATATCTCTATACCTTACGGTAACGAAGAATTTCTCCTTTATATAGAAAACTACAGGCTCCACCAGTATCTCATCCTTTTGTTGGATAACAAAGGAAAGAGTTATCTCCAGATAATCCTTTTCTTCAATATACTTTGAACTTATCTCAATATCTCCAAGGATTTCCTTCGGGGGCATTCTGAAGTTTATCTTTTCCTTCACAAATTCAAGTTCTTCTTCGGAAGGATTAAACAGGTCAAACCAGATAATATACTTCCCGAGGAAGTTCTCCAATTTATCTTTATCTATCTCCTCGAAACCTTTAAAAGTATTTACATATATCTTTATCACATACTTTATTTTAAAAGGTACGCGAGGTTTTTATATTCCCTTGCTGTTATATCCACATTTGCGGAATAGGTAAAAAAATGTCAAAAATTGATACGTGTAGAATAAAGATATATTTTTATGAGAATTGTCTTCAAGATAGGCTCTAACCTTCTGCAAACCGAGGATGGAGACATAGACCTGAATTTCTTATCCAAGCTGGGAGAAGGAGTAAAGAAGTTAAAAAAATCAGGACATGAAATTCTTATAGTTTCTTCTGGAGCTGTACTTTCGGGAGCTAAAAGGTTGGGTATAAAAGAAAAACCGAAAGACCTTATCCTGAAACAAGCGCTATCTGCAGTAGGACAGGCGTACCTCATGCACCTTTACGATACGGTTTTTTCCAACTATGGACTTAATGTCGGACAGGTTCTTCTCACGAGAGATGTTTTTTCAGCGAAAAACAAAGATAGATTTATTAACGCTAAAAATACGTTAAGTAAACTCCTTGAACTTAATATAGTACCTATCATTAATGAAAACGACGCTGTAGCGGTGAGTGAACTCGTTTTTGGAGATAATGACTTTCTGGCTGTATATGTTTCATTTATGGTAAATGCCAATCTACTTGTAATCTTTTCAAGTGCCGGAGGGTTAAGGAATGAAGCAAATGAGATAGTTCCGCTTGTTGAAAACGTAGAAGAAGCTTTCAAATATGTCAAAGGTACAGGAACAAGTTTCGGCACGGGAGGAATGAGAAGTAAGTTAGAAGCAACAAGACTCGCTACAACTCTTAACATTCCGGTAATTATTACGGGAAAAGATGAAAGTATACCGAATCTGAGCAATTTAGAAACAAAAGGAACATTGTTTAAACCATCTAAGAGAAAGTTAAGAAATGCGTTAAAGGTAATTGCAACCTTAGAAGAACCTAAGGGTCTTGTGGTAATTGACGACGGAGCGGTAAAAGCTTTAAAGGAAGGGAAGAGCTTACTGCCTGCAGGGGTAAAAGGAGTCGAGGGTAGCTTTAGAAAAGGGGATATCGTAAGCATAGTAGACGAAAAAGGGTTAATAATAGGTAAGGGAAAGGTAAATTTTTCTTCAGAAGATATCAAAAAAATTAAAGGGAAGAAAACAAAAGAAGTAAGACAACTCCTTAAAACTACGAAAGATGAGGTTATTCACAGAGATAATATGGTGGTGTTTTTATAAGATTGTATTAAAATACATTATTATTATACACAGCGTATCTATCTAGAATTATTAATGTTGAGCGTGATAGTAATTATGTTAACATCATTTCTACAGTACCAATTACTTTTTCAAGAAGTTTTTCATCTGTAAGGCACGGTCGTTCTGAACAAGTATTCGGAAAGCAAGGTGAACAATCGAGGCCTAAGGATACTTGAAAAACCTTTTTTCCTATAGGTTTCCAGACTAAAGGGTCGGTTGGGCCGTAAATAACTAAGCTCGGAATTCCGAGATAAGAAGACAAATGCGATATACCACTGTCTAAACCTATATAAAGTTTTGTGTGTTTTAAATGTTTTGCTATTTCCAAAGGTGATAAGCTGAAAAAGTTAGGTTTTAAAGTTTCCTTTAGATGTTCTTCAGCTTCCCCGAGTAAGAATAGGTATTTTTCTCCTTTACGTGCCAGAAAATCCTTTAATTTCATGAAAAACTCAATAGAAGGATTTTTCTTAGGAGAACCGCTTGAAGGGTGAATCACTACTTTTCCCTTTAGGGGAGATGAAGGAAAAGGTTCTACAGGAAGTTCAAAGGAAAATTCTTTAGGTAGTTTCAAAGACTCCAAATAATAATCAACTATCCATTTTCTTTCCTTCGGAAAAGGTTTTAGATTACCATCGAGGGATATTATTATCTTTTCATCAAAATCCTCTTCCACAATTTCCGATAGAATTCTATCCGCAAAACCAGCTTCATAAGCAATAGCAAAGTAATCAGTGTTTCCTACGGCTACAGTGTAGAATCCCCTTTTTTTGAAGATTTCTAAGATAGGAAAGGTAAGCAGGGTATCTCCTAAACCTCCCCTACGATATAGAAGTAATTTCCTCATGAGATTTAGTTAACCAAACCGCATGCTCTCTTTAAGCCCTTCAGACCCTTTATTTAGACATGTTTCGGAAGTTTTGAGTTTTCTTTTTTCTCTTGTCTGTTTGAGAGTTTGTTTAATTATTCCAGATTTTGCCATAGTTCTAAACTCCCTACTGATAGAATTTTAAAACCTGTCAGAGGTCGGTATCTGTAATACGGGACTTTAGGTGTTAGTTTCTGTAAAATATTTTCATGCGTTGGAGCAGGTACTTTCTCTTCACGGAAAAGGAAGAGCCTAAAGAAGCGGAGGCTCCTTCCCATAGATTACTACTAAAAGCTGGTTTCATAAAACAGGCATCCGCTGGTATTTACAGACTACTACCCCCGGCTTATAGGGTTCTTAAAAAAATTGAAAACATAGTGAGAAAAGAAATGGAGCGCAGTGGAGCTCAAGAACTATTACTTACCGTTTTAAATCCGAAAGAACTTTGGGAAGAAACTGGGAGATGGGATACTTACGGTGACGAACTATTCAAACTAAAAGATAGAAACGGAAGAGAGTATTGTCTGGGACCTACCCATGAGGAAGAAATCACGGATTTGGTGAGGAAAGTTCTACGTTCTTATAGACAACTTCCTTTAATCCTTTACCAAATACAGGTTAAATTCAGGGATGAAAAGAGACCACGTTTCGGACTGATAAGGGCTCGCGAATTCATTATGAAGGATGCTTACTCCTTTGATACGGATGAGATGTCTGCAATGATTTCCTATGAAACCATGAAATTCGCTTATCAGAGAATTTTCAACAAACTAAGACTTAACGTGATAATGGCAGAGGCGGATGTAGGACAAATAGGCGGGTCTATGTCCCATGAGTTTATAGCTTTAACAGATTACGGAGAAGCTAAGGTAGCTTACTGTGAAAACTGCGGATACGCCGCAAATGCGGAAATAGTTCCGCTGCAAAAACCTGAAGAAGAACAAGAAGAAGAAAAACCCATGGAAAAAGTTCACACACCCGATGTTCATACAATTCAAGAACTTGCAGAATTTTTAAATGTGCCACCGTCAAAGATTATGAAAGCCGTGCTTTACATAGTTAATGAAAAAGAACCCATACTTGTTTTAATAAGAGGAGATAGAGAGATAGATGAGAACAAACTGGAAAGGATTATAGGAACGGATAATTTCAGATTGGCAAAGGATGAAGAAGTGATAAAACTTTTCGGAACCAAAAAAGGCTTTATAGGAATATTTAATCTCCCTGAAGGTATAAAAGTTTTATGGGATAACTCCCTTTACGGTGTAAAGAATCTGGTTGTAGCCCTCAATGAACCTGATTGGCATTACATTAACGTAAATCCGGGAAGGGATTTCCAATACGGAGACTTTGTCGATGTTGCGCAAGTCAAAGAAAACGACCCGTGTCCTAAGTGTGGCACACCCCTAAAGGTAAAAAAAGGATTAGAACTCGGACATATATTTCTCTTGGGAACGAGATACTCCGAACCTATGAAAGCATACTTTACCGATAGAGATGGAAAAGAAAAACCTATAATTATGGGTTGTTACGGAATAGGAATTTCTAGAATAATTTCTGCCCTTGTAGAACAATACCACGACGATAAAGGTATAAAATGGCCCACTCCCGTAGCACCCTTTGAACTGGACATAATTCTTCTGAATACCAAGGATGAGCAGCAGGAGCAAGTTGCGGAAAAGCTATATCTGGAGGCAGAAGAAAAAGGTATAGACGTTATATACGATGATAGAGAAGAAAGTGCGGGTTTTAAATTTGCAGACGCTGATTTGGTAGGTTTTCCCTACAGGATAATTGTCGGAAGGAAGGTGAAAGAAGGTAAAGTGGAAGTACAGAGCAGAACGAGCGGAGAAAAATGGGATGTAGAAATAGATAAAGCCATAGACTTTGTAAAAGAAAAAATAGAGGAGGATAAAAAGTGAGGGAGATAAGAACCTCGAAAGCTCCGGCTCCCGTTGGTCCCTATTCCCAAGCAGTTGAAGTAAACGGTTTCATATTTCTTTCGGGACAGATAGGTATAGACCCTCAAACGCAAAACTTGGTTGAAGGTTTTAGAAATCAGGTTAAAAGAATCTTCGAAAATATAGATGCAATTCTAATGAAGGAGGGAATTTCGAGAAGTGATATAGTGAAGATAACGATTTATCTTAAAGATATTAAGAAATTCAAGGAGCTTAACGAGATTTACGAGGAATTCTTTAAGGAAGTACCCGTTAAACCTGCAAGGGTTACAGTAGGTGTAAATGAACTCCCTCTTGGTGCAGAAGTGGAGATAGAAGTTATAGCAGTCAAGAAATAAATTAAAAAAAATGCACTTTCACGATAAACTTCCTTGCGATGAGTCCGCCGAGAGGGCAGTACTGGGCAGTATGCTTGAAGACCCGGATAATATCCCGCTAGTTCTTGAAACATTAAAGGAAGATGATTTTTGCAACGAAGATCATAAGCTTCTGTTCAAAATCTTGGTTCAGCTTTGGACCCAATACGGTAACAAATGGGATTTTATAATTTTAAGGGATTATATAAAGAAAAAGGGTTTAGAAGGGAGAATTCCTGTTGATTGGCTGGAAGAACTTTACGACGAAGCCGTCTCTCCCGCTACCTTAGAAGAAGCGTGCAAAATAGTAAAGGAAAACTCGGCTAAGAGGGCAATAATAGAGCTGGGGATAGAGCTAATTCACAAAGCAAGAGAAAATAAAGACTTTCATACACTTATAGAGGAAGCCCAACAAAAAATTTTCAGCATAGCGGAAAGTGCAACCTCAACTCAATTCCACCATATAAAAGACGTTGCTGAAAGCGTAATAGAGTTAATACATAAATTTAAAAGCTCCGATAGGGTAGTTACGGGACTTCCGAGCGGTTTTTTGGAACTGGACATGAAGACTACCGGGTTCCACCCGGGAGACCTGATAATACTTGCCGCCCGTCCCGGGATGGGAAAAACCTCCTTTATGCTATCCGTATCCTTCAACATAGTAAAAGACGAAGGGAAGCCAATAGCAATATTTTCCCTAGAAATGAGTAAAGAGCAGCTGGTAATGAGACTTTTGTCCATGCTTGCGGAAGTTCCGCTTTTTAAAATAAGAAGTGGTTCAATATCCGATGAAGAACTCAGAAAACTTGAAGGCTCTGCCTTGGAACTTGCCAAATATGAAATATACTTGGATGATACTCCATCTCTTTCTACTACAGATTTAAGAATAAGAGCCAGAAAGCTCCGAAAAGAAAAGGGAATAGAGTTTCTCGCCGTAGATTATCTACAGCTTCTGAGACCGCCGGTAAGGAAAAGCTCAAGACAGGAAGAGGTTGCAGAGGTTTCAAGAAATTTAAAAGCATTGGCAAAGGAACTTCATATACCGGTTATGGCACTTGCACAACTTTCACGTGAAGTAGAAAAGAGGAGTGATAAAAGACCCCAGTTGGCAGATTTGAGAGAATCAGGCCAAATTGAACAAGACGCGGATTTAATCCTCTTCCTTCATAGACCTGATTACTATAAGAAAAAACCGAGTCCTGAAGAACAAGGGATAGCTGAGGTAATTATAGCAAAACAAAGACAAGGTCCCACAGACATAGTAAAGCTTGCCTTTATAAAGGAATATACGAAATTCTCAAGCTTAGAGTTAGTGCCTCAAGAAACCCCTCAGGAAGATGAAATCTCCGAAATACTGGAAATTCAA
>DQTK01000026.1 GCA_015662815.1 Aquifex aeolicus
ATGCTTTAAATGAGAAGGGGGGAGCGTATAAGAAGAAGGAAGAGACCCACAGGATGGCTCAAGCTAATATGGTCTTCTCCCACTTCAGGTGGTAATTGTTCTTTATCTGTTTATTTTTTCCTTTCCTTCTAAAATAACACATCTATGAGGATTATCCTTTTTTCGGGAAAAGGGGGTGTAGGGAAAACTACTATATCCGCTGCTACGGGATATAGGCTAGCCGAGCTAGGTAAAAAAGTTATAGTAGTTTCCTTAGACCCTGCCCACTCCCTCGCTGATTCCTTTGATATTCCCGAGGAAACGAGGAGAAAGGCAAAGGGGCTTCCTATAAAAGTTATGGATAACTTAGAAATCCAAGAAATAGACATACAAGAAGAAATTGATAGGTACTGGGGTGAAGTTTACAGGTTTATAGAACTCCTTTTCAGTACAACGGGACTCCATGAAATACTCTCGGAAGAACTTGCTATACTGCCCGGTATGGAAGAAATAACAAGTCTTCTTTACGTTAATAAATACTATAAAGAAGGAAACTATGATGTTTTAATCCTTGACCTTCCTCCGACGGGTGAGAGTATACGTTTCGTTTCTATGCCAACGGTAATGAAATGGTATATGAGAAAGATTTTCAAGACCGAAAGGTTAATTATGAAAGTTGCACGGCCGACAGTTGGAAGAATGACAGATGTTCCTCTACCGGATGATGAGTACTTTAAAGCTTTGGAAACTTTTTATGAAAGACTAAAGGGTGTAGATGAAATATTGATAAGTCCGGATGTCACTTCCATAAGGATTGTTTCTAATCCTGAAAAGATGGTCCTAAAAGAGAGCCAAAGAGCATTCTTATACTTCCTGCTCTTTGGAGTAAATGTTGACGCAGTTATAGTTAACAAAATTATTCCTCAGGAAATTATAGAAAGGGAAAATTGTCAATTCTTTAAAAACTGGCTTGAAATTCAAAAAAGGTACGTTAAGGAAATAGAGGATTACTTTTCTCCTGTACCGGTGTTTAAGGTGCCCCTCTTGGAGGAGGAAGTTGTCGGATTGGAAAAATTGGAAAAGATTGCGAATATAATTTACGGTGAAAACTCCCCTGATGAAATATTTCACAAGGAAATTCCTTATAAAATCGAACAAAAAGATGATAATTACATAATAAGGATTAAAGCTCCGGGAGTAAAAAAAGAAAGTGTATCACTTGTAAGGGGTGAAGATGAAATAATAGTAAGGGTAGGAAATTTTAAAACCCATATAATGCTTCCCAGAAAACTCAGGAACCTGGAACCCGAAAAAGCTAAAGTTGAAGGGGATGAGATTTTAATCTATATGAAATAGATTAAAATTTTAGTTTCCATGGAAGAGTTTAAAAAAGGCGATGTTATATTGGGCTATTATCAAATACTTGACATTATAGGAGAAGGAAACTTCGGAAAGGTTTATAAAGTAAAGGCTCTAAAGGGAAAGTATAAAGGTAAAATTTTTGCTCTAAAAGTTGCTACAAATCCTTACGCTATTCAGTACCTTTGGAAGGAAGCTCAAACATTGATTCTCTTTCACCATCCCAACATAATTTCCCTTCAAAGTTATCTTTATAAAAAGGATAAAAAGGAACTTTACCTGATTTACGAATATATGGACTTTGGAACGTTAAAAGACTACGTTGAGAGCAAAGGGAAACTATCCGAAGAGGAAAGCTTAAGAGTATTGAGGCACATAGTTAACGCTTTAGAATACCTTCATTCGCGGGGATACATACACAGTGATATAAAGCCTGAAAATATTTTCGGTAAAAGGATTCTGAATACCGTTTTGTGGAAACTCGGAGATTTCGGGCTTATAAAAATAAGAGGAGATGCATCGGTACTCGATATTAAGGGAACGATAGGGTTTATAGCTCCTGAAATATTCAGAGGGGAGATTCACAGGAGCAGTGATATTTTTTCTCTGGGATGCTTGACCTACTATATGCTGACCGGAAATACTCCCTTTGAAGGAGAAAATCTTCGGGAAAGGAAAAGGAAAAATAAAGAGGGAAAGGTGGAAATTCCCGAAAATCTATCCGATAGAATGAAGAAACTGCTCAGGAAGATACTTCAACCCGACTACACGAAGCGTTTCCGAACGGCTAAAGAATTAAAAGAATATATGATTTCGGAGGGGTTAATGTGAAATGGGTTACGGGAAGCCTATACTCTAATCCCTATGTATACGCAGACCGTTATTTAGTGACGAAGGATACCTTTGCAATAGCGGACGGTATGGGAATAGGGAAAGGGGCAATTCTCTCCGCAGAAAAGGCCATAGAGCTTTTAAAGGAATTCAGACCTTTTCATTCTGAAGAAGATTTAGAAAGAGCTTTTTTAAAAATCAATAAAGAAATTATTAAAGAGATTGGAAAGCTCGGAGATACGGTGATTTCGGGAACGACACTCAGTGTAATTTCATTCAACTCCAGAAGATTTTATATAGGACATGTAGGAGATTCTAGAATATACCTACTCCGAAACGGAAATTTACAACTTCTTACAGAAGACCAGGTTAAGTTTAAGGGGAGTAAGAAAGTGGTAAAGGTTTTAGGACTGGAGTGGTCTCCGAGGGTCTATACATACTCCGATGAAGTCCATGAAGGAGATGTATTTCTCCTGATATCCGATGGGTTTGTAAATGTAATAAAGGAAAAGGAACTTCAAGATTTAATAAATCCGGATAATCTCGGAGAGAGTAAAAATAAAATTATAGAAACATTCTCCGAAAGGACGAGTAGCGGAGAACTTACCTTTATTCTTATAAGGATTTAAAGGAAATTTTATCATAGTTTCTATTTTGAGGCATTAAAATTTATAACTATGCTTAAAACACAGTTTGAATTTCCTGAAGAACTCAAAAAGAAACTGGAAGAACATATAAATTACTTTCCAAAGAAAAGGCAGGCTATCCTGCTGTGTCTTCACGAAATACAGAACTTCTACGGATACATTCCACAGGAAAGCTTAAAACCGTTGGCTGATATGTTGGAACTTCCGCTAAATCACGTGGAAGGAGTAGTAGCCTTCTACGATATGTTTGACAGAAAAGACAAAGCAAAATACCGCATAAGGGTATGTGTGAGTATAGTATGTCATCTCACGGGCAAAGAAAGATTGCTCCAGGCTCTCGAAAAAATCTTAGGTATAAGACCGGGAGAAGTAACACCGGATGGAAAGTTCAAGATTGTGCCGGTTCAGTGCCTCGGAGCTTGTTCAGAAGCTCCTGTATTTATGATTAATGATGATGAATATAAATTTGAAAGTGAGGTGCAGTTAAATGAAATCCTATCCCGCTATACCTAGAATTTATGCAGAAACAATTCTTAATATGTTGCTAAAAAGAGCTAAAAAGCCAAGAGTTCATTCTATAGAGGAATACATTAAGGACGGTGGATACCAAACCCTTGAAAAGGCATTGAATATGTCCCCTGAGGAAATAATAGAATGGGTAGATAAAAGCACGCTAAGGGGAAGAGGCGGAGCTGGATTTCCTACAGGTAAAAAGTGGAAACTCGCGGTTCAGAATCCGAAGCCGAGGTACTTTGTATGCAATGCGGATGAATCAGAACCGGGAACATTCAAAGACAGGATAATAATAGAGAGGGACCCGCATCTCTTGATAGAAGGAATAATTATTTCTTCTTATGCGATAGGTGCCAATGAAGCCTACATTTACATACGAGGAGAATATCCCGCGGGTTACTATATACTGAGAAATGCAATAGAGGAAGCAAAGAAAAAAGGGCTACTGGGAAAAAATATTCTGGGCTCGGGATTTGATTTAGAAATCTACGTGGCGAGAGGGGCAGGGGCTTACATATGCGGGGAAGAAACAGCTCTTATAGAAAGTCTTGAAGGGAATAGGGGACATCCGAGGTTGAAACCTCCCTACCCGGTTCAAAAGGGTTTGTGGGGTAGACCTACCGTAGTCAATAACGTCGAAACTATAGCTAATATACCTTTTATAATTTCCATGGGTTGGGAAGAATATAGATACATAGGTCCCAGTGATTATGCAGGTCCGAAGCTATTCCCTGTGAGTGGAAAAGTGAAAAAACCCGGGGTTTACGAACTTCCTATGAACACTACACTGAGAGAAGTTATCTTCAAATATGCAGGGGGAACACTGGGAAATAAAAAGGTTAAAGCTGTCTTCTCGGGAGCTTTAGATTGCTTTTCTGCAGAAGAGCTTGATATACCAATGGATTATTCTCCGTTAGGGTTCGGCGGAACGGGAACAGTGATAGTGCTTACAGAAGAAGATGATATAGTAGAAGCTGCACTGAAAATAGCTCAGTTCTATGAACACGAAACCTGCGGTCAGTGTACTCCCTGTAGAGTAGGTTGTTACGAACAGGCAAATTTCCTTGAGAAAATTTATAAAGGAGAAGCTACCGAGCAGGATTGGATAGGTTTTGAATTTGTAAATAAAAATATACAGCCCACCTCCATATGCGGTTTGGGGGCTGTTGCAGGAAGGCTGATAAGACAAACCTTAGAGAAGTTTCCCGAAGAGTGGGAAAAGTACAGGAAAAAGTTGCAAACCCTTTCTCTTTGAATCCCTTTATATTCTTTCTTTGGATATCCACTTTTTTGTTGCAAAGGGGACGAGCAGGATTCAGAATTAAATATTATGAATATAAAGTATCGTTATAAGAATTTAGAAATAGAACTTCTTAAGGAGCTTTCTAATCTTGATTATTACAACATTAAAACTCCATTTACTTCAAGGGATTTTTGGAAGGAATGGCAAGAAAAGTTTAATAAGGCATACCTTACCAAAATAGCATTAAGGAATATAATTAGAACTCAAAAACTGAGCAGGAAGGATTATCTGAGGGTGAAAAATCTATTAAAGAAGTATGAAGATATAATCTCTTACCTCAATAGTCTCAAAACTATTGCTTTAAGCGCAAGGGGATACATGGGCAGTTATTATATAGAGTTTGAAGAAGATGATGAAGATGAGAGCGAAGGAGGTGTTTAATGTTTGATGGATTTAAGGAAGTTAGCGATAAAGATTTTTATAAAGCTGTTATGATGAACCCTAAACCTTCCGTGGTGATATTTACCGACCCGAACAATCCCGCAAATGGACAAATCAAACCTATTCTTGAAAAATATCAAAAAATATACGGGGATAAGATTGACTTCTTCTACATGGATGTTGCAAAAAACACTTCCTTTGAAGACTTTGGAGTTTTTAATTTTCCTACAATACTCTACTTCAGGGATACCATGGAACTTGACCGTTACGATTTCATCCCTACGGAAGAAATGGTAGACCAAGCCATAAAGAGACTCTTAAGGATGGTATGATGAAAAGGGCATTTACATTAATAGAGGTTTTAGTGGTTTTAATTATTCTCGGTCTTTTAGCCGCACTCATAGTCCCTAAGCTTACAGGAAGAGTTGACGAAGCCAGGATTGAAACCACAAAACTCCAGCTAAAATCTATAAAGAGCGCCCTTGAGCAGTTTAAGTTGGACAATGGTTTTTATCCTACAACTCAGCAAGGATTGAAAGCTCTCGTAGAAAAACCGAGTACACCGCCAGAGCCAAAATATTGGAAGCAGTACTTGGAGAAATTACCAAAAGATGCATGGGGAAACGATTTCATCTATATATCGCCTGCAGGGGAAAGGCCTTATGAGTTAAAATCACCGGGTCCTGACGGTATAGAAGGTACGGAAGATGATATAAGCATATGGGATTTGTAAAAGGGAAAGGTTTTACGCTGCTTGAAGTAGTTATAGCCTTTACTATCCTCGGAATAACCCTTTCCGTCCTTTTTACTTCACTTTCTCAAAGTATAAACACTCTAGAGAAACTGAAAAGAAACTGGGAAGATTTAATAACATTGGATAAAAGGGTTAATTTGGGTTCTACTGAAGGAGTAGAGGTTTACGAAAAAAAATTGGAGGAATATAACCTTAGGGTAAAAATTTACAGAAAGGGAAATGTAGAACTGATTACGATTGAATAATTTCACCGTCTTTCAGTTTTATTATTCTGGTAAAAAAAGGTTTTAAGTTTTCGTTATGGGTTGCAACTATAAAGGTAATTCCTTTGTCGTTTAATTCCTTAAAGAGCTTGAAAATTTTTTCACCTTCTTCGCTATCTACATTTCCCGTAGGTTCATCGGCAAGTATTAGCTCTGGTTCTACTATTAGAGCCCTTCCTATAGCTACCCTTTGCTGTTCTCCTCCCGACAGCTGATAGGGCTTATGGTTTATTCTGTGGGATAACCTCAGAAATTCAAGAAGCTCAAGGGCTTTTTCCTTGGGTTCCTTTATTCCCACCATTTCAGCAACTAAGGTCAAATTTTCCAAAACGGTAAAATCTTCAAGCAGATAATAGAATTGGAAAATATAAGCTATTCTCCTTTTTCTGAAATCGGCTAACTTATCTTCGCTAAGCTTGTGGATTTCTTCTCCGAAAACCTTAACATAGCCTCCGGAGGGTTTGTCGAGTCCCCCCAATATGTGAAGAAGTGTGCTTTTACCTGAACCTGAGGGTCCCATAATTCCTATGAATTCTCCGTTTTGAACGGATATGTTTATATTCTTTAAGGCTACGGTTCCATTCGGGTATACCTTTTTAAGATTTCCTGCCTTTACTATTTCCTTCATACATTTCTTCCTCCGAAATTTTTTTAACTATGAGCTTTAGACCTTTTATATCTACTACCTTTACCCTGTCACCCTTTTTTATATTTTCCTCAGAGAAAGCATTCCATATTTCCCCATGTACGAAAACTTTTCCTTCTCCTGCCCTGAAATCCGATATAGCTTTTCCCTCTTCTCCTATCATCCCTTCTATGCCGGTAAGCTTTCTTCTCTTTTGGGCTTTAAGACCTAAATAACCTACACCTAAAAAGAACAAGGCACTCAGTACTGATACAGTAAAAATTAGCTGTTTGGGTATGCTTCCGTAGGGTGAACCCTCTTCTATCAGAAAAATAGAACCTAAGAAAATGGATATTGCTCCGCCAAGAGCAAGTGCTCCGAAGGTGGGAGTTATAAGCTCAAGAATGATGAAGAAAATACCCAAGATTATGAGTAAAAGGGCTAACCAGTTTATAGAAATTAAACTGAGTCCGTAAAGACCGAGTAATAGACATATCGCTCCCACTACTCCGGGTATGAGTGCTCCCGGATTGTACAGTTCAAAGAATATACCGTAGAACCCTATCATCAGTAGAAGGTAAGATACTGTTGGGCTGGTAATTATCTTTAAAAGTTTTTCTTTAAAAATTGGGTTGACTTGAATCAGTTCCTCACCTTTTGTTTTTATTGTGTAAACGACGTTTAATTTCTTCACCCTTTTTCCGTCTATTTTCTTTAATAAATCTTCTAAATTATATGCTATTAAGTCTATCACTTTTTTCTTTAGAGCTTCTTCAGCGGAAAGTGAAAGACTCTCCGTAATCATCTTTTCTATAACCTTTACATTTCTGTCTTTTTCTTGAGCTATAGCTCTAACAAAGGCGAGTATATCCTGCATAACTTTCTCCATCATTACATCCCTTTTTTTGTCGTCCTTATTTTTTTCTCCTTGCGGGGAAACCGAAACGGGATGAGCGGCTCCTATATTTGTTCCCGGAGACATGACTGCAATGTCCGCCGAAATTGTGATGATAGCACCTGCGGAGGCGGCTCTACCTCCGGGCGGATATACGTATACTACCACCGGAAAAGGTGCGGTTTGGAAACTTTGAATTATCTTTCTCATACTCTCAACGAGCCCACCGGGAGTATTAAGGAGTAGAATGTATATTCTACCTCCATCCCTTTTTGCTCTCTCAATTGAACGCTCTACGTAGTCAGCTGTAATAGGTGTTATAGGTCCTTCCCACTTGGCTACAAAAATCTTTGCCAAAGAAAAGGTAAAACTTAAGAGAAAGAGAAATATAAGCTTCTTCATAACCAAAGTTCACTCCTCAATTATATAAAAATTGTCCATATCGTAAAAAAAATCTGAATAGGGAGGAATATTCTTCAAATTCGAGCTACCTAATAACACACGGTGGATGGAAAAAAGATGAGAAAACCGGTGATGACTTTTTAATGTATGCAGAGACAAAAAGATGGCTTGAAATGGGAAAAGGGGAGTATGGTCTCATGAAGGCCTTACTTTTTGGTAGGTTAAAATTCGAAGGACCTAGATTTGTTGCTATGAGAAATATGAGTCCATTCAGGGTGTTTCTTGATAAAATAGATAAAGTAGATTCGGATACATCGCCATGCCCGTGAAGGTAATCTACAGAGGAAAGGAGTTTGAATTTCCGGAAAAAAAATTAAAGGCAAAAGAACTTCTTCAGAAACTCGGTCTTTCCCCCCTTTCTTCACTCGTTATTAGAAACGGCGAAGTGATATCCGAGGACGATTATGTTGAAGAAGGAGATGAAGTAAGGGTTGTAAATGCGATTTCTGGGGGAACTTAAAAATTTAGATTTTTTTCTATTACTGATAATCCTATGTATTCAAAGTTTTGGTCTCCTCGCAATCTACAGCGCTACATACAACGGAGGGGTATCATCCCTCTTCTATAAGCATCTCATCTACATAATTCTCGGTTGGGTTATAATCCTTATCCTTTCTTACGAAAAGTTTGAAAACTTTCTCGATATTTCTTTATACATTTACCTCTTTAACCTTCTACTCCTTATAGCTGTATTCCTTTACGGGAAGGAAATTTACGGAGCAAAAAGGTGGATAAGTCTTGGTTTTTTGAATATACAACCCTCGGAATTTATGAAATTTTCCCTAATACTGGTAAGCGCCTATATTCTTCCCTTTATAAAGGGAATAAAGGACAGGAGATGGACACTGATAATCCTCCTTTATGCAATACCCGCAATGGTAACCCTTAAACAGCCTGATTTGGGGACTACTGTTGCCTACTCTGTCCCGCTGGTATACATGCTAATAGCCCGCGGTGTTCCTTTGAGATACTTCGTATTGGCTGGATTTCTTTTCATTTCGTTTATACCCATCGCATGGAACTATCTACTGAAACCTTATCAGAAGAAAAGAATATTAGCGGTAATAGATCCCTTCAGTGATTACTACGGTAGTGGTTATCAGCTTATACAGTCCAAAATAGCGATAGGTTCTGGGATGTTGACCGGAAAAGGACTCCTTGGAGGAACACAAACCCACCTTTTATTTTTGCCCGAAAAGCATACAGACTTCATATTCGCCGTAATAGGTGAAGAATTGGGTTTTGTAGGTACTTTCATCTTAAGTACTCTTTTTCTTATCTTGCTGCTTAGATTAATATACTACCATGAAATATTTTGCAGACTTTCCGAAAAAATATTCGTAGCAGGTGTTTTTTCTCTGATATTATTTCAATTTACGGTAAATACACTTATGACCATGGGACTATTCCCCGTTGTAGGGATTCCTCTTCCCTTTGTAAG
>DQTK01000050.1 GCA_015662815.1 Aquifex aeolicus
ATTACAGCATCTACTTCATGATTATCTTTTACATCAAATCCTTGTCCTTTTAGAAAGTCTTTGAGCATATCAGTTCCTATGACGAAAATGGACTTTATCCCTCTTTCCCTTAAATACTGAGGAAGTACTGCGACAGGGGAAATAAACTCTTTTGCCTCTATATTGAGTCCTTTTTCCCTAAGTCTGCTGACTATTAAATCGGGAGAACGGGTAGAGTTGTTGGAGACTATTCTAAAGGGAATTTTTTTCTCTTTCAAAAAGCTTATGAATTCAGGTGCAAAATCAAATAGGTTCAACTCTTTATCTTTCGTTAGCACTCCGTCCATATCTATGAGTAGGGTAAACATGTTTATATATCTTACAGAAAAGCTCTTTTAAAACTTTATCTTCATTTTTTCGGTGAATTAACACTTACCTGCAATACATTAAAACCTTATGAAACGGAACTTTAAAGTTCACAGCATGACTTGCGTAAATTGCGCAAGGATTATAGAAATCTCACTAAAAAAACTAAAGGAGTAAAGAGAGTAAACGTTTCTTTTGAACTGGAAAGCCTTGAAGTAGAATGGAATCCCTCGGAAATATCGGAAGAGGAAATAATGAGAAAAATTGGAGAACTCGGCTACTTCGTAGAAAAAAGAAAGGATGACTACGAAAAGATTTTCCCATTTCTTAGTGGAGCTTCTTCTATTTTAATGCTGGCTACAATGTTTTTCAAAATTCCCTATAACTGTGATTATTTTTTTCTATTTTTACGTTCCTATTCTGGATTGTTAAAGCGGGAGACATTTAGAAGGCCGTTCAATTTTCCCTTGCTGTGCTTGTAGTTTCTTGTCCGTGTGCTTTTGGAATTGCCGTTCCTCTTGCTGTTTCCGTAGGAATTTTTAAAGCTCTCAAAGAGGGTATACTGGTAAAAAAATCCTCAATCTTTGAAGTTTTCCCGAAGATTAACACTGTAGTTTTTGATAAAACGGGAACACTGACGGAAGGAAAGTTTATAGTTGAGAAATTTGAGGTTAAAGATAAAAAGCCCCTTGGAATTGTATACTCCATGAAGAAGTTTTCAAACCATCCTGTAGCGAAAGCTCTTAGAAACTTTTTAAAAGATAAATTTAAAGGTGAGGTAAATGTTTACAACTGTAGGGAAATTTTAGGAGTTGGTGTTGAATGTGGAGATTATATAGTAGGTAAAGGAGAAATATGGGGAATTAGGTCCGATAATGGATATCAAATTATAGGTTTCGGAACCAAGAATAAACTTCTTGCACTGTTTTATCTAAGGGACAAGGTAAGAGAAGAAGCAAGAGAAGTTATAGAAAGACTTAAAGGAAAAGCTATAGAGGTAATTCTCCTTACGGGAGACAGGAAGGAAAATGCAAAAGAACTCGCCAAAATGTTGGGAATAGATAAGGTTTTTGCTGAAGTAAAGTCTGAGGAGAAGCTCAAAATTGTTGAAGATTTACAAAAGAAGGGAAAAGGGGTTTGTATGGTGGGGGACGGAGTAAATGATGCTCCTACTCTTGCCAAAGCGGACATAGGTGTAGCGATACTTGAAGGTACGGATCTGGCAAAGATATCGGGGGATGTGATAATTCACAGCCTACTTCCGCTGGTAGAAATAATAGAACTCTCGGAAAGAGTTTACAGAAAAATAAAGGAAAACCTTTTTTGGGCATTCGTTTACAATGCTCTGTTTATTTCCATTACTGCAGGGGTTCTCTACAGCTATGGATTTTATCTAAAATAAGCGTAGTTCTCAATACTTTACACCTTTTAGAATCTTGAAGATTTAGTATGTAAAGCTAAATTTATCTTATATAATGCTTGTTAGGGATGCTAAAGAATTGGTAAATATCGGAAGGAATGCTGTATGGGGAACTTTTCAGGGAAGGGACTTTAAAATTCCGGAGGCGATAAAGGAAAAATATTCAGAGCATATGGGGGTTTTCACAACTATAAAAACTTTTCCGAACAAAAAGTTGAGAGGATGCATAGGCGTCCCGCTACCTATATATCCGCTTTGGTATTCCGTCATCTATAGCTCTATCCAAGCTGCCTTTAAAGACCCGAGATTTAAACCGCTTTTACCCGAAGAATTTGGTAATATAGTCTGGGAGCTTACAATTCTCAATCCACCTGAGGAAATAAAAGCTCCGAAGGAAGAGCTACCCTCACTTATAGAAATAGGAAAACACGGACTGATTGTAGAAAGAGGAAATAACACTGGCTTGCTCCTTCCTCAAGTACCCGTAGAACATGGTTTGAGTCCTTTGGAATTTCTCGAGTATACCTGTTTAAAGGCAGGACTTCCTAAAAATTGTTGGAAAGATAAATCTACAAAGATATACCGCTTTACAGGTGAAGTTTACAAAGAGGTTGAACCTTTCGGAAATGTAGAAAAAGTCAAGTTAAAGTAAACCTTCTTTCTTCAATAGTTCTTCTACATCTTTCTCGGGCATAGGTTTTGCAAAGTAAAATCCCTGTCCGTAAGTACACCCTAAATCCTTTAAAAGCTTATACTGTTCTTCTTTCTCTATTCCTTCCGCTAAGCTTTCTAGTCCTATCTTTTCTGCATAGGAGATAATTACCTCTACTAAAGCCTTATCCGCTTTATTATTTAACATACCTTTCACAAATGACATATCTATTTTAACTATATCTATGGGAAGTTCCTTTATATAAGAGAGAGACGAATATCCCGTTCCAAAATCGTCTACAGCTACTTTGCCACAATTTCTAAAGCTAGCCAAAATTTCCTTTGTTCTTTCTATATTCTCTATTAAAAGTCTTTCTGTAATTTCAAGCACGAGTTTCCCTTTAAAGGTTTTACAAAGTTCCAAGAGTTTTTCCATCGTTTTATCATTTTTAAAACCTTTTGCGCGAAGGTTTATGGATATAGGTATTTTCCATTTAGAAAGTATTCTTGAGATTTCATCAAGCATCCATTCTTCAAACTTGTCGGAGAAGACTCCTATTTCTATAAGCTCTATAAATTCGCCCGGATATATAAGCTTTTCTCCATGCTTTATCCGAACTAAGGCTTCAAACCCGGCAATCTTCAAATCTTTCAACCTGTAATAGGGCTGAAAATGAAATATAAAAAGCTTATTTTCAGTGGCTTTTTTGACTAATTTCTCTACAGATAAAAACCTATCCGCTTTATTTTCCATTTCTTCGTTAAAGAAGTTTATCTCTCCGGGACTTTCCTTTTTAGCTTCCTTCAGTGCAAGAGATGCTTGCTCAAAGAGTTCTAAAAAGTTTTCCCCATCTTCCGGATATATACTTATCCCCGCATGAAAACTTAACGAGATTTCTTCATCTTTCAC
>DQTK01000006.1 GCA_015662815.1 Aquifex aeolicus
AAAAGAGTACTTAATTCCTAAAGCTCTGGAAAGTATATATAAACGCAGATTATCAAAAGTATGAACCATAAAAAGTGCGAAGAAACTAAACAAGAGATAGGTTTTATTTAAATTCTTTAGAGCTTTAAAAGTTTCAGGGGTAAATGTTTTTTGAATAATAAAAAGAAGAGAAAGAAATAGGATTACATTAAAAAGCAGTAAACCCTTTAGGATTTTCCTATGCATTATATTTCCTTTACCGCCTTCCTAATTCTTTCGAGGGCATCCTCTATATCTTCATTTTCGTGAGCAGTTGTGAGGAACCAAGCTTCGAATTGTGACGGAGGAATCAGGACACCGTTTTTTAGGAGGGCTTTAAAGAATTTAGCGAACATTTCGGTATCGGAAGTTTTAGCTGTTTGGAAATCAAACACCTCTTTATCGGTAAAGAATACGGTCATCATAGAACCTATGCGGTTTACAGTATGGGGAATTCCTTTTTCTTTGAGAATATCGCTTACACCTTTTGCCAATTTTTCCATTTTTTCCTCAAGTTCTTTGTACGGTTCTTTATCTCTTAACTCTTTCAAGGTTTCTAAGCCACTTACCATAGCGAGTGGATTTCCGGCGAGGGTTCCGGCTTGGTATATATCTCCTTCGGGAGCAACCCTTTCCATAATTTCTTTTTTTCCTCCGTATGCACCGACCGGTAGACCTCCTCCCAATATTTTCCCGAGACAGGTTATATCGGGTTCTATACCAAACAGCTCTTGGGCACCACCTTTTGAAAGCCTAAATCCAGTTATTACTTCATCAAATATAAGTAAGCTGTTATACTCTCTTGTAATTCTCCGCAGTTCCTTTAAAAATTCCTTCTTGGGAAGGACTACTCCCATATTACCAGCTACGGGTTCTACTATAACTGCTGCTATCTCACCTCCGTACTCCTTGAAGGCTTTTTCGAGAGCCTCAACATTGTTATAAGGAAGAACTATTGTCAGCTTAGCTATTTCCTCAGGAATTCCGGGCGTTCCCGGAATACCAAAGGTAGCAACACCCGAGCCTGCGCTAACTAAAAGACTGTCGTAATGACCGTGATAGCAACCTTCGAACTTCACAATGTATTTTCTCCCTGTAATTCCTCTTGCCAACCTTACCGCTGACATTGTAGCTTCAGTTCCTGAATTTACAAACCTTACCTTTTCAACCGTAGGTACCATTTCAACAACAAGCCTCGCAAGGGTAATTTCGTAAGGATTGGTGAGTCCGAAAGAAAGGCTTTTTTCAGCTTCTTCCTGAATAGCTTTTACTACCTTTTTATGAGCATGCCCTAGTATATTTGCTCCCCAAGATGCTAGAAAGTCTATGTATTCATTTCCATCGGCATCCCAAACTTTAGCCTTTCTTCCTTTTACCAAGAAGATAGGTTCTCCACCTACCGCTTTAAAGGCTCTAACGGGACTGTTTACCCCTCCGGGTAAAACTTCTAAAGCTTCTCTCAAGAGTTTTTTATTTTTCATAAGGTTTATTTTAAATTATTCGGAAAGCTTTGAATGTTGTGGGAATTAAAAAATTTTATTTCTTCATAAGAAAATTCTTTACTTAAGATTATAGACATATACTAAAATTTTTTAGCAGGAGGTGTGGGTATGAGTGAACAACAAGCTGCAGACCTTGTAATAATCCTGATAACAGGTCCAGAAAATCCTAAGAGATTACCTTCCGCGTTTTTCTTGGCATCTACAGCAGCTGCTGCTGATATGAATGTAGTTATGTATTTTACAGGACCTGCTACACTGCTCCTTAAAAAAGGTGTAGCGGAAAGCATTCGTCCCATGGAAGAAGGAAACACGATAAAAAACTTTATGGAGCTTGCCCTTGACAACGGAGTTCAATTTGTATGCTGCTTGCAATCCTTAGAGCTTAACGGAATGAAGAAGGAAGATTTAGCTTTTGATGTTCCCTTGCTTACTCCCAGTCAAGCGCTACCTTCCTTGGGACAAGCAGGAAGGGTTCTTACCTGGTAGCCTTCCCTTCCTTTTTTAAAACCGCTTTTTATACCTGTCAAATTTATCTTATCTGTGGTATTAAAATTATATATGTATGATTGATATATCAAAGCTCAAAACTTTTGTAACCGTCGCTGAGCTAGGAAGTTTTTCGAAAGCTTCAGAAATTTTATACATCACCCAACCTGCGGTAACTCAACAAATAAAAGCTCTGGAGAGAACAATAGGAGCTAAGCTTTTTCAAAGACAGGGCGGAAGGATGGTTCTTACAGAAGAGGGTAAACGAATTTACGAAATAGCAAAATTGCTTTTGAACAGTTATGAAGGTTTAATGGAGGAAATAGCAAGAATAAAAAAAGATTTAAAAGATATTCTTTTCTTAGGGCTTAGTGCAACTCCGAGTGAGTACATAATTCCCCGAATAATTGCAGAATTTCATAAAGAATTTCCTAGCTCCAAAATAAAAGTTTTTACCGGAAACTCCCACGATGTTGAAGAAGGACTAATTGCAGGAGTTTTGAATATAGGTATTATAGAGAGAGAACCTTCTGACAAGTTTACAGACGTTCCTTTCCTGGAAGATGAAATAGTTTTTTTTACATTTCCGGAGCATCCTATAGCTTCCAGAGGTGAAATAGAACCTGAACACCTCTATGAAATAGACCTTGTAATGAGAGAAGCCCATTCCGGAACAAGAAAACTTGTAAGGAATAAACTTGAAGAATTAGGAATTATTTTTGATAAGCTGAATATAAAAATAGAATCCACTAGTAGTAGAAATATAATACAGATTGTTAAATCCGGGTACGGATGCTCTTTTCTTTCCAAAGGACTATTGAATGGGGAGCTAAAGGCGGGAAACCTTGTGCCTGTGAAAATTAAAGGGTTTGATATAAAAAGGAAATTTCACATAATTTATCCCAAAAACAGTCACGTTTCTTTCCTCGCCAGCAATTTTATAAAATTTTTACTTGAAAAAACTAAAGAGGTGCAAACTGCGGTATGAAAGCAGTTATATTCGATGTAGACGGTGTAATAGTGGATGTAAGAAATTCCTACCACCATGCAATAAAAGAAACCGTAAAACACTTTACAGGGAAAAACCTAAGTCTTGAGTTTATAAGGGAATTTAAATTCTCGAGAGGAATAAATAACGACTGGGATGTCAGTGTCGAACTTATAAAGCATCTTAACTTTGAACCTCCCCCTTACGACGACCTGGTCGAGGTATTTGAAAATTATTATGACCAGCTTAAAGATAAGGAAGAGTTAATCTTAGATAAGGACTTCTTTAAAGACTTAAAGGAAAGTGGTCTTATCTTAGGGGTAGTAACTGGGAGACCCAAGAGGGATTTAAAGTACCTTTTTGACCGATTTCAGCTATGGGAATTCTTCGATGCAATAATAGACGATGACGATGTAGGAGATATAAATTTGAGAAAACCACATCCATTTCCGCTACACCTTTGTATGGAGAGCTTGGGTGCCAAGGAGGGAATTTACATAGGAGACAATAACGCTGATTATGAAATGGTGAAGTTCTACAAGAAAATTTACGGGAAACCAATGGAGTTTATACATTTCAAGAAAGTATTTCAGGAGAATCTTCCAGCAGATTTTTCAACTGATAGTGAAGAAGACCTGAAAGAATATCTGAAGGTGCTTACAGGGCTGAAGAAGTAAACTGTTTACTATTTCTCTTCAACTATAGGTTTTGCCTCTTCTTCTAAAAGGATGGGTATACCGTCTTTAATTTCGTAAAATACTTTGCAGTTTTCACATATGAGTACTTCTTTCTGATTGTCGTAAAGTAAATCTCCTTTACACTTCGGGCATGCGAGAATTTCTATAAGCTCTTTCTCAAGCATAAGATTAATGATATAAAAATTTTCTATGAAAATCGGATTTATCAGTAAAAAAGGAGCTGTAAGAGCTTTAATTGCTGAATCAATAGCGAGAAAACTTCTTCAGGATATAGGCATAAAAACGGAAATATTTTCGGCCGGTGTTCAGCCAGAAAAAACCACTCCCAGAGAAGTTCTAGAAGTTTTAAAAGAAAAAGGATATCCTATAAGAAGCCTGTATCCAAAATCTTTAAGAAAAATTCCCTATAAATCTTTAGACATTGTGGTAATTCTAGATAATGAGATTAAAGACAAGTGTGAGTTTGTGATTTACCACAAAAGAAGAGAAAACCTGCACATAGACGAACCAGTAAGACATACGATAAGTGAATATAGGGAAATAAGGGATAAAATAGAAGAAGAATTAAAGGAACTTTTCGGAATAGAAAAGGAAAGACAGGAAAGGTTAGAAAGGAAAAAGGTTTCAAAATAGCCTTCCGACTTTAGGTTCTCTAAGTCCCGTTTTTTCTTCTTCCTTTATTTTTTCAAGGTTCACATAGTCCTTAATCATATTCACGAATTCCTCTTCTGTGATGGTTTTAATTCTGTATTTTTTAGCCTTTTCTAACTTTGTCTTTCCCGGGTCTTGACCTACCACGAGATAGTCTGTTCTTGAGGTTATCGAATTTGAAAACTTTCCACCTAGCATTTCCACTATTTCGCCCGCTTTTTCTCTGGAACAGCAGCTCAAGGTTCCGGTAAAGACAAAGGTTTTTCCTCTCAGAACGTCGGAAACTTTCTTTGCCGCCTTTTTGGTTAAATTTACTCCGGCTTTTTCAAGCTTTTTAATAACCTCAATATTTTCATGTCTGTTGAAGAACTCCTTTATACTTCTTGCAACCTTATATCCTATTCCTTCAAGTTTCATAAGTTTCTCTAGGGGAACTTCCTTTAAATCCCAAATACTTTTTATAACCTCTTCTATCTTCTTGGCTGTTGTAGAGCCGACGTATCTAATTCCCAATCCGTAAATTACTCTATCAAGAGGTCTATCTTTGCTTTCCTCTATAGCCCTGATTAAATTCATAGCGGATTTTTCTCCAAAGCCCGGAAGCTTCAGAATATCTATAAGTTTCAGATAGTAAATATCTCCTACGTCTTTAACCAGCCCCTTATCGAAAAGTAGTTTAACCGTAGCATCTCCCAGACCCCTTATATCCATAGCTTCTCTGCTCGCCCAGTGTTTTATCCTTAGAACCGATTGAGCAGGGCAAGCAATATTGATACACCTAAATGCTACTTCATCGGGTAGTTTAACCAGTTTAGAACCACAAGAAGGACAAACTTTGGGAAACTCTATCGGCTTTTCATCACCTGTTCTTTTTTCTTTGAGAACTTCTGCTATGTATGGTATAACATCCCCGGACCTTTCTACTACTACATAATCTCCTAGTCTTATATCCCTTTCCCTTATAAAGTCTTCGTTAAACAATGAAACTGAGGAAACTGTAACTCCCCCCAACTGAACCGGATCCAGCTTTCCCACGGGAGTTATTATTCCCGTCCTGCCCACTTGGAATACGACATCGACTAATTTAGTTATTGCTCTCCTCGGCTTAAACTTGTATGCGATAGCCCACCTTGGATGGTGGGATGTATACCCGAGTTTTTCATACAATTTCCTATTGTTTACCTTGATAACCATTCCGTCTATTTCGTAAGGATATTTATCTCTTCTTTCTTCCCACTCTCTACAATACTCTATGACTTCTTCTATACCTTTACAAACCTTTGTATCTTTTAAAAGTGTTTTAAATCCCAGCGAATGGAGAATTTTCAGAGACTCGTAGTGGGTTTCCAAATTACTTTCTTCGGGTTCCACGTAAGAGAGTTGATAGACTATAGCCTCCAGTTTCCTTTTTGCTACTTCTTTCGGGTCCTTTTGTCTTATTGACCCCGCTGCAGCGTTCCTCGGATTTGCAAAAGGGGAAAGTCCTTCTTCTACCCTTTCCTGATTAAGTTTATTGAACTCTTCTTTACTTATAACTACCTCTCCCCTTATCTCTGCTAATCTGATTCCGTATCTGGAAAACTCAGCCTTGAGTGGTATAGTTCTTATAGTTTTAAGATTATTGGTAATGTCTTCTCCTACCTCACCGTCTCCCCTGGTTGCACCTCTTACGAATAAATCGTTTTCATAAACAAGGGCTATTCCCGCACCGTCCAATTTAGGTTCCACAGTGTACTCAATTGTTTCCAAACCTGTGATTTGTCTTACTCTTCTGTCGAATTCTCTGAGTTCTTCTTCCGAGTATGCGTTGTCCAGCGATAGCATAGGGGTATAGTGCTTTACCGTGGGAAATTCTCCCGTTATTTCACTGGCTACTCGCTGTGTGGGAGAATCGGGGGTAATTAAATCAGGATATCTTTTCTCAAGTTCTTTCAAAGCTCTAAAAAGTCTATCGTAATCGTAGTCGGATATGACCGGATTTGATTGAACGTAATATTTATAATCGTGGAATCTTATAATTTCTCTTAGTTCTTCTACAAACTTTTTAGCTTCCTTATAGGTTGCCCTTTTTACCTTTCCTAAATTTTTCAAAAACTCCAAGGTCTTCTCATAAAATTCTCTCTCTTTTTCAGGTGTAAACATATTCTATAAATCTATTTCGACAAATTTATTTCTGCCCGTTATTCCCCTTAGTATCTTTATTTTCCTTTTTGGAATGCCAAAATACTCCGATAGGAGCTCAATAACCCTCTCATTTGCTTTTCCTTTTTCCGGAGGTTCCTTCACCTTTACTATGAATTGGTTATCGGAAACCTTTTTTACTTCTTCTTTTCTTGCTTTCGGTATTACTTTAACGTTTATTAACATAGCAAGAGCACTTTATTCTTCCGGAACTTCCCTGCCTTTATAGATTATGGTGTATACTATGACAAATCCGTCTATACCGTGTTCCTTTGCATAAGTGACCTTTATATCAATAACTTCGTTTCCCTCATAGTATATACCCTCAAGAATCTCGTTGAGTTTCTCAGTTATTTCGTGGGTAGTTCCTTCTAAATCAACAACAAGGGTACCGATTTTTTCCATATTAGAATTATATTTCATACGCCGGGTGAGAAAAAAGTAAAATAAGGAAAGCATGGAGCAAAAGAACTGATAGAGAAACTTAGTCAAATTAGTAAGCATAGGGTTTTAGCGGATAGAGGGGCTCAAGGGACTGTTTTCAAAAGTAAGATTCTTGGGATTAAGCAGCTGGAGGAATTTCATTTGTTTGCTTGTTTACCTCTCTGCTTTGGGGGTTGCTTCCTTTGTTCTACCTTAATTTCTCACCCAGCGTATATGTTATGTAAAATTAAAAATCTATAGAAAAGATATAAAAAC
>DQTK01000138.1 GCA_015662815.1 Aquifex aeolicus
CTCCTTTAATACCGCAGGTTTCGGAGATTTAATATTCACCACAGTGTTTGGATTTGAATACGATGAAGGTTTTAGGCTTACACCTCCCGATGAAAACCTTGATGGACTCCACGACTGGCATTTTACCCTATTTACTTCTGTTTCCCTACCAACTGCTGAAGATGATGTCAGGGATTCTAATGGAAATATTGACCCTACTATGAGTCTTGGGTTTGGAAAACCCACGATTACTCTGGGTTTTCTGCTACAAAGATGCTAACCGACAAACTAACACTTACCACGGATACATCCTACGTGAAGTTTTTCGAAAATTCCTACGGAGGAATAAAATACAAGTTCGGGGATGAGATTAGAGTAAATTCCGCATTTGCATATAGACTCTTTACTAATTATTCCCAAAAACTGCGTATCGACGGTATATTGGAACTTAATTTTCTTCACATAGACCGTGATAAAGAAAACGGAATTTCTCAGAAAGCTTCGGGAGGAGACATCCTTTACACAATCATCGGAGGGCGTATTTACTACAAACAAATAAGCACCTCCTTAGGTGTAAAACTGCCTGTTTGGAAGGACTTAAATGAGGAAAATCTTCAACAGGGTTCAGAAGGTAAAGAAAAATATCACATAATCTTCACCTTTTCGGTTCTTTTCTAACAAATTTTCATGAATCTAAAATATTCCCTATGGAAGTAAAAAGGGAACATTGGGCTACACGTATAGGTTTAATTCTAGCAATGGCAGGAAACGCGGTAGGTCTCGGTAATTTCCTGAGGTTTCCTGTCCAAGCTGCGGAAAACGGTGGCGGAGCTTTCATGATACCCTATATATTAGCCTTCCTGCTCGTCGGAATTCCCCTTATGTGGGTTGAATGGGCAATTGGAAGATACGGAGGAGCCTATGGACACGGAACAACCCCGTCTATTTTTTATCTTCTTTGGAAAAATAGATTTGCAAAAATATTTGGAGTCTTCGGCTTATGGATTCCGCTAGTTGTAATTATTTACTACATATACATAGAGAGTTGGACACTCGGTTTTGCTATAAAGTTTCTCGTAGGACTTGTACCGGAACCTCCACCAGGAGCTACTAATCCCGACTCGATACTGCATCCGTTTAAGGAATTCCTCTACAACTACATAGGAGTTCCGAAGGGTGATGAACCGATACTCAAACCTTCCATATTCGCATACCTTGTCTTTTTAATAACCATGGCTATTAACGTAGGTATTCTCATCAGAGGTATCTCCGAAGGTATAGAGAAATTCGCAAAGATAGCAATGCCAACACTTTTCCTGCTTGCTATTTTTCTGGTAATAAGGGTATTTTTACTTGAGACGGCGAACGGTTCTGCTATAGATGGTCTCAACTTTCTATGGACACCAGATTTTGAAAAACTCAAAGACCCGAATGTTTGGATAGCTGCAGTAGGGCAAATCTTCTTTACTTTAAGTCTTGGCTTCGGAGCAATTATAACTTATGCCTCTTACATAAAGAGAAATGATGATATAGTTCTTAGCGGTCTTACCGCATCGACTTTAAATGAGAAAGCTGAAGTAATCTTAGGTGGTTCTATTGCCATCCCTGCAGCCGTTGCATTTTTCGGAGTAGCCAATGCGGTGGCAATAGCCAAAGCTGGAGCCTTTAACTTAGGTTTTATAACACTTCCCGCTATATTTTCTCAGACTGCGGGAGGGGTTTTCCTAGGATTTTTATGGTTTTTCCTTCTATTCTTTGCCGGACTTACTTCTTCCATAGCTTTAATGCAACCACTTATTGCCTTCTTCGAAGATGAACTGAAATTTACGAGAAGACAAGCGGTTTTGATGACAGCAAGCATAGTATTTTTCAGTGCCCATATAGTTATCTTTTTAAATAAAGCCCTTGACGAAATGGATTTCTGGGCGGGTACAATCGGGGTAGTTTTCTTCGGACTGGTTGAATTGATAATATTCTTCTGGATTTTCGGAGCTGATAAAGCGTGGGAAGAAATTAACAGAGGTGGGATAATAAAAGTTCCCAAATTTTACTACTACGTTATGAGGTTTATAACACCTCTATTTTTAGCAGTTCTTTTGATAGTTTGGGCAAAGGAATACATACCAAAGATTATGGTGGAAACCCACTGGACTATATGGATAACGAGGTTTTACATGATCGGATTATTCTTATTCCTCTCGTTTTTAGTTTTTCTGGCGGGAAGGAGAAAAAATCGTGAAGTGGGTTAAACGTTTATTCTTCCTTCTTTCAGTCCTTATAATTGTTCTTACAATGCTTCAGTATATTCTGACCAATCTTCCTTTAGGACATAGAATTGCTATCTTGAAACTCTCAGGTGTAATAGTCAATCCCTATCCTTTGGTAAACAAGATAGAAAGGTTAAAAAATTCTAAAAACATAGTTGCGCTGGTACTTCGGGTTGACTCTCCGGGAGGCTCTGTAGGAGCTTCCCAAGAGATATACAGGGCTATTGAAAGGTTTAGAAACAGCGGTAAACCGGTAGTAATTTCCATGGGTAACATTGCCGCATCGGGAGGATATTATGTTTCCGCTGCTGGGAATTACATTTTCGCAAATCCGGGTACAATCACGGGAAGTATAGGTGTGATTATTCAGCATATAACTTATAAAGAGCTCATGGACAAGATAGGTGTAGAATCCACTTCCATAAAAACGGGTAAATTCAAAGATACTTTAAGTCCTTTTAAAGAATTATCTGAAGAAGAAAAGAGATACTTACAAGAAACCGTAAACGAAGCTCTGGAACAGTTTATTCAGGCAATACTCAAGTACAGAAAGGATAAAATCTCCGAGGAAAAACTAAGGGAAATTGCCGACGGAAGAATATTCACAGGGAAAAAGGCTATTGAGTTGGGACTTGTAGATGAGCTGGGTTCCCTTTACGATGCAATAGAAAAAGCTAAAGAAATTTCCGGATATAGAGATGCAAAACCCTTGTTCATCCAAGAAGAAAAAACCCTCTTGAAGAAATTAATCGGAGTAGACGTAGAGGAGATAAAGCTTTTCAACTCCCATACGCCCCTATTTTACCTTATGGATTACTGATGGATAGAGTTAGGATTTTGAAATTCTATCCCTTTGAGGTTCCTTATAAGAGAGGGAGCCTCGTGGCCTATTTTGACATAATCCTATACGGGGAAATATTAATAAAAAATGTGAAGCTTATAAGAAATGTTTACGGAGGTCTATTCGTAGCTATGCCTTCCGTTCAGGTAAAAGATAAAAATATTCCCTTGGTTGAGATAATTTCCAAGGATTTGAACGAAGAGATTAGGAGGAAACTTGTTGATTTTTATAAAGAGCATATGAAGGAGATGGAAAGTGAAAAGGTTGATTGAATTCTTAAGCGGTTATGGTGGTCTTGTCTTAGGATTCCTTATGTTTTCGGGAATAAGCATACTTGGACTGTTCCATTTAGAAGAAGTATCTACCGTTTACTGGATAGCCTTCTCCTTTGGAACCATATTTTTTGTAATATCTTTTTCCCTTAACCTTTATAACTGGATAAAAGCCATAATGAAAGACTATAAAAGGCACCGCAATATATTTTCCTTTATTTACGATTTCTTTGCATCATTGAAACTTGCAATATTCATAATGCTAGTTCTCGGAATTCTCTCAATGCTCGGTTCAACATATATCAAACAAAATGAATCCTTTGAGTGGTACCTGGATAACTTCGGCTACGAAGTAGGTATATGGATTTGGAGACTCTGGCTCAACGATGTATTCCACTCTTGGTACTACATAGCTTTTATAGTTCTTTTAGCAATAAACCTCATTGTTTGTTCAATAAAAAGACTTCCCAGAGTTTGGAAACAGGCTTTCAGCAGGGAAAGAATAATGAAACTGGATGAAAAAGCCGAGAAACATCTCAAACCCATTACCGCCAAGATTTCAAACGTTGATGAAGTTATCAGAATGCTTTCAAGAAAAGGGTTTAAAGTCTTTATGGAAAAAGAAGGTGATAAGGTTTATATATTTGCGGAAAAAGGAAGATTTTCAAGACTCGGTGTATACATTACTCATATAGCACTCCTCATTATCATGGCCGGAGCACTCATAGATGCAATAGTAGGAGTAAGAGGTAGCTTAATAGTAGCAGAGGGAGATACCAATGATGTTGTGCTGGTAGGTCCCGAGCAGAAGAGGTATAAACTTCCGTTTGCTGTCCACTTAATAGATTTCAGAATAAAAACCTACGGTGAAGAAAATCCAAGGGTTGATGAAAGATTCGCTCAAGCGATAAGCTCCTTCGAGAGTGATATAGAAATAATCAACTCGGGAAGTGTTGTGGCAAAGGGTACGGTAAAAGTGAACGAACCTTTCGATTACGGAAGATACAGATTATTTCAAGCTACATACGGAATACTCGATGGTACAAGCAAAATGGGAATAATAGTAGTTGATAGAAAAAAAGCCCATGAGGACCCTGAAAACGCCGTAATAGGAACATTCGAAATAAGGAGTGGACAAGTTGTAGAGTTCAAAAATATGTTAATTTCTATAGAAAGGGTTATTCTGAATGTTCACGACCCTAATAATAGAGACGAACTTGCTCCCGGGGTAGTCTTAAAAGTTTTACTAAACAGAACTCCTTACAATGTACCTGTAGTTTACGACCCGAAGCTTACAGCGATGCTTTACTCCCATATAGAACAGATAAAGGATTTTCCCTACATGTTCTTTATGAATGGCTTTGAACCTCTATTCTTTTCAGGTTTTGAAGTTTCTTACAACCCGGGGACTCCGATAATATGGCTTGGGTCTATTATCCTGGTTCTCGGAATGGCAGTAGCCTTCTACTCTGTTCACAGGAAGATATGGTTTAGAATTGAAGGCGATACGGCAAAAATAGCTTTTTACTCGCACAAGTTTAAAGAGGAATTCAAAAGAAGCTTTTTAAGAGAACTGGGGGAGCTCAAAAACGGGTAGTTTTAGATTCCTTCAATTCCTTAATACTTTCATCAAGAGCCTCTAAAAACCTATCGTTTTCGTGGGGCTTACCTACACTTACCCTAAGGCAACGATTTAACCCCGGAAGATAAGAAACGTCTCTTACAAGAACGTCTCTTCTCAGCAGTTTTTCGTAAACTTTTTGGGCAGAAAAAGGAGTTCTAAATAGGAGAAAGTTTGCACTGCTCGGGAAGACTTCCACACCCTCAATCCTTTTCATCTCTTTGTATACCTTTTCCCTTTCCTTAATGATTTCTTTTATTTTCTCCTCTAAAAAGTTTCTACCCTCTGTGAGAATAACCTTTGCTATTATCTGAGAAGGATACGTAATATTGAAAGGAAGCCTAACCTTGCTGAGTTCTCTTACGATTTCTTCTTTGCCGATAAGTACTCCTACTCTCAAACTTGCCATACCTATTTTTGACAATGTTCTCAAAAGGACGGTATCTTCCCTATTTAGAGCATCTTCTAAAAACGTTTTCCCTGAATAGTGATAATAAGCTTCATCTATAACACAAAATACTCCTTCATCTCTTATTTTTTCAATTTTTTCCCTTGAGAATAAATTCCCCGTAGGATTGTTTGGATAGGCAAAATAGCCGAGAACAGGCTTTTCTTCCCTTATTTTCTCTAAAGATCCATTCAAATCAATATCGAAATCTTTTTGCAAGGGAACAGATACTATTGTTCTTCCGAGAACTTTTGCACTTATTTCGTACATAGGAAATGTAGGAATAGGAATGTAAACGGGTAAATACAGCTCACCTATTGCCATCGAGATGTAGTAAATGAGTTCGTCGGAACCGTTTCCTAAAATTACGTTTTCCCCTTTCACCCCGAAAAAGTCAGCAATAACCTCTTTTAGCTCTTTAGCTTCCGGGTCAGGATATTTGTTCAAGGGAATCTTGTTTACTTCTTCTAAAATCTTTGCTTTTATATCTTCGGGAAAATCGTAAGGAAATTCATTTGAAGAAAGACGAACGGAGGCAGGTCTAACCTCCGTCTTATAAGCGGAAAGAGATTTTACACGATTGGATATCATTCGGCGGAAGGTTCTCCTTCTACCATCGACTGCTCTTCTTCCTTTTCTTCCTGCTCAGGTTTGCTTATGTACATTTGAAGCTCTTCCACTGTAGATTCCGCGAATTTATCTTCAATAATTCCCCGTATCAATTTATTCAATTTTTTTTCATCACCCTGAGCAATACCAAGCAGTATGTAATAGGTGCTCTTTGGTACAGAAAGAGTTATCTTCTTATACTTAGGGCCTGCTTTTCTTCTTCTTGCCATAACTTTACCTCCTTTACTAAAGTTTTATTGGCCAGCATTATTTTTCATTTTTTAAATTTCTTATTAAACTCCACAGCGTGAAGTAGCAATTCTTTGTACACCCTGAAAGGTATAAGTACCACCCTTATACGCTCGTTGTCCTGCGGAAGTAGACAGAAAGCTTCATCAAGTATACCTATTAGGAGCTGAAGTTGTGTATTTATTGTGTCAATAAGGGCTAATCTTTCCATCTCCCTTTCTATCTCTTCGGGAATTGCGGATAAAAAGGTTATATCGAAGTTAAATACCTCGTACTCGTCGTAGATATGGTCCAAAACCTCGTCGGTTTTTAAAAGGAACAGCCCTTCAATTTTCAATAAAAATTCCTGTATTACTTTTTTTTCTTCTCCTTCTAATACCGATTCTGCTATTATTTTTGTCTCCTCGATATCAGCTTTTAACTCTTCCTTTATACCGGTGAGAAGGCCTAGACTGAATCTAAGCAGTCTATCGTAGGTTAGTAGCTTTTCAAGAGTCTTTAACTTTCTCGTTTTCTCCTCCATTTATGTCCTCTATATGAATTATATTCAATTTTTTTAAAAAATTCCTGAATTTTTCCTCAACTATAAATCCCTGAGAGCTTAACAACTCCTTAATCTTTTGATTAATACGCTCTCCGTGAGGGTCTAAGTCAAAGAGAAGAACGACCTTTTTCCATTTTCCCTCAAGTAAATCGGGAATATCTGAGAATCTTTTTCCTGAAAGATCAGGAATATTTTCTATGGAAAACTTATTCAAGGCCCTTTTATCGTTTTTTCCTTCCACCAGAATTATAGCCCCCCTTGATTCTTTCTTTAGTTCTTTAAGCCATTCCTTGAAATCTTTAAAATCTTGACTCATCTTTCAAGTTCTTCTTCTCTTTGAGATATAAGTCTCTTCCTCTCTCTTTTTTCCTTTTCAGTAACTCCTCTATGTTCAAACTTAAGATAATCTAAATAACTCTTTTCAAGAAGTATGTACGTAATTCCCAAGGAGAATAGTAGTACTCCGAACCCTACAAGGTCTGCAAAGGTAAACTTGTGTTCGAAAACCATAAGGATTATTTCCCTAACAACGAATACTATACCTGCTTCAATAATTTGTCTCTTCCTTATTCTTCTAAACTCAAGTACATCAATGAAAACTTTAAATAATTCTATAAGAACAAAGAAATTTAATATATTTCTCACAAGTAATTTGAAAGCCTTATCGTACTCTTTTGCAACTTGGGCGTTCATAAAGTAATCGAAAAATAACCTTAGGTCATAGAGTATTATTCCCACCGCTATTAGAAGGGTAAGCATGAGTAGAGGTATCATAAAGATTGCTATAAAATTTACAAATTTGTTATAAAAATCCACTGCTTTATAGATAAATTCTTGGCTTGAAAGGTATTTTGTAAATTTCATAAAAATTATTCTCCTTTGGAATTAAAGGTTTTTCAACTAACTAATTCTCCAAAAGAAACTTGCACAAACCTCTTGCGTGTAAGATAATTTTCTAAATGGAATACCTTCTGAAAACAGATCCTGAAGTTCTTGATGCCGTTTTAAGAGAGTACGAAAGGCAGTTCTACAATCTTGAAATGATAGCTTCGGAGAACTTCACCTCTCTCGCCGTTATGGAAGCTACAGGTAGCGTTTTGACCAATAAGTATGCTGAAGGTTTGCCCGGGAAAAGGTATTACGGAGGATGTGAATACGTAGATATAGTGGAAAACTTAGCTATAGAAAGGGCAAAGAGGTTATTCGGTGCAGAGCACGCCAACGTTCAACCCCATTCGGGTTCCCAAGCTAACATGGCTGTATACTTCGCAGTTTTAAAGCCCGGAGACACAATAATGGGAATGGACCTTGCCCACGGCGGACATTTGACCCACGGTTCCAAAGTGAACTTTAGTGGTAAGTTATATAACGTTATCTATTACGGTGTAAATCCTCAAACGGAACTTTTAGATTACGACCAACTTTACAAGCTCGCTAAAGAACATAAACCTAAACTCATAGTAGGCGGTGCATCTGCTTATCCTAGAGTATTCGATTGGGAAAAAATGAGAGAGATAGCGGATGAGGTGGGAGCATTATTTATGGTTGATATGGCCCATTATGCAGGGCTAATAGCCGGAGGGGTCTACCCCAATCCAGTCCCATACGCACAGTTTGTAACCTCAACAACCCATAAAACTCTCAGAGGTCCGAGAAGCGGATTTATTTTAACTACGAAGGAATACGCAAAAACTATAGACAAAAGTGTATTTCCCGGAATTCAAGGCGGCCCACTTATGCACGTAATCGCTGCAAAAGCAGTGGCTTTCAAAGAAGCTATGACTGACGCATTTAAAGAATACGCTAAACAGATAGTTTTAAATGCAAAAACCCTTGCAGAAGAATTACAAAAAGAAGGGTTTAAGATTGTAACCGGGGGAACTGATTCCCATATAGTTCTTGTGGATTTAAGAAATAAAAACATTATCGGTAAAGATGCTGAAAAGGCTCTTGAAAAAGCAGGAATTACCGTAAATAAAAATGCAGTTCCTTTTGACCCACTACCTCCGACGAAAACAAGTGGAATAAGGATAGGCACCGCTGCACTTACAACTAGAGGTATGAAGGAAGAGGAAATGAGAAAAATTGCTAAATGGATTTCTCAAGTTCTCCACAATCTTGACAATGAAGAAGTTATACAAAGAATAAGAAACGAGGTAAGGGAAGTCTGTGAAGCTTTTCCTTTATATCCAGAACTCAAGAGGAAGGTAGATGAGCTTCGTAATAGCTAAGCAACCGATATACGATAGAAATGGAAATGTATTCGGATATGAAGTTTATTTAAGATCTAAAAATTCTTCCGAAAAGTATCCTTCAGAAGTACCTTTTTCAAAAGCCGCTTATATAGTCACGAGTATCTTGGTCGAATATGGAATTGACAGGGTAAGCGAAGGAAAAAAGGTAATCTTAAACGTTTCACTTGAATCATTGCTTAATAAATCCCTAGAGGTACTTCCCAGAGAGAAGGTAATTTTTGATCTTAACCCCTCCGAAGTACCAATAGGTGAAACTATATATAAAAGAATTCTTGAAAAGATAAAGAACTTCAAAAGGGATGGATCTATGTTTATACTCAATCAAAGTCTATACATGAGTAAATATAAAGATCTTATAAATCTAAGCGACATAGTGGAGTTCTACATGAAGGATGTAAAAATGGGGAAAGTAGCAGGTGTAAAAAAATACTCCAAGAAGGTTTTGATATCAATGATTGAAGATGATAAGGATTACCAAAAGGCAAAAGAATTAGGTGCAGATTATTTTGAGGGTAATTATTTTAGACCTCCCCTTATAGTAAAGTATACTGAACTTGCTCCTTTCTTAAAAATCACTCTTCTTCGTCTTATGAGCTCTTTAAGTAATGCAAAAAGTCTAAAACAGATAGCAGAGATTATTTCTTCCGATGTGGGTATGGC
>DQTK01000100.1 GCA_015662815.1 Aquifex aeolicus
CTTTAACATTTCATTGAGGAATATAAATCATTTGGAAATCTTAAGTTATAAGAAGTTCTTATACTTTTCTTTTATTCATTAATTTAAAAAGTTTCATATATCTATTTTTCATAATATTGTTATAATATTAAGGACGGTAAAATCAAAAATATTCTTTGCTGGACTTTCTGAAACTATACCACAAGGTCGTCAGGCTAATTCCTTCAAGATGTCTATAACTTCCCTTTGCCCCGATACGGCTACGAAGGAAGGATTTTTAAGAGTTTCCTTGTTGTAATATAGTTCCTCGTTCATAGAAGGTGCTATAAGTACCATACCTCCTGCTTCCCGGAGAATTGCATGTCCTGCTACGGTATCCCATTCCATAGTAGGCGAAAATCGGGGATAAACACTTGCTTTTCCCTCAGCGAGCAGACAGAATTTCAAGGAGCTACCTGCATTTATAGTTTCTAAGTCATCAAATTTCTTTTTCAAATTGTTCAAAAAGGCTTTTGTGTTTTCATCCAGATGAGAGCGAGAAACCACCACTCTAACTTTACGGGTTCCTCTTTGAGGAATGCTCACTTCATTTACAACAGTACCATTTTTAACATCGGCTCTCTTGGCTCCTTTACCTTTTTCCGCAAAGTAGATAACTCCTTTTGCCGGTGCGTAAACAACACCTAGAACAGTATTTCTATTTTCCACAAGTGCTATATTTACCGTAAAATCTCCCAGTTTTTTTATAAACCCCTTTGTTCCATCTAAAGGGTCTACCAACCAAAGTTTTCGCCAGTTTTTCCTTTCATCGTAATGTATGTGAGAACCTTCTTCGGAGAGTATAGGAATTTCAGGACTGAGTTTTCTAAGACCTTCTTCTATAATCTCGTGGGAGATTTTATCAGCTTCCGTTAAAGGAGTTTTATCTTCTTTATACTCAACCCTAAAATCTCTTTTATAAATCTTTAAGGTTTCCTCTCCAGCCCTTAGAGCTATCTCTATTACCTCCTTAAGCATTTCATTGATTATATCCTGCAGGTATAAAATGAGTTTATTATGTTTAAGAAAGTTTTAATAGCAAACCGCGGAGAAGTTGCGGTAAGAATAATTCGTGCCTGTAAAGAACTGGGAATAAAAACTGTTGCAATATACTCGGAAGCGGATGTTCGTTCCCTCCACGTAAAAAAGGCTGATGAAGCCTACCTTATAACCGGAGACCCGATAAGGGCATACCTCGATTATGTAAAAATAGTTGACCTTGCAAAACAGGTAGGCGCTGAAGCAATCCACCCGGGATACGGATTTTTGGCAGAGAACGCGGATTTTGCAAGATATTGTCGGAGAAAAGGAATTACCTTTGTAGGACCAACACCTGAGCAAATAGAAATCTTCGGAGATAAAGTGAAAGCTAAAAACGTTATGAAGGAGGCAGGCCTTCCTATAATCCCCGGTACCGAAGAACCAGTAAAGACCCTTGAAGATGCCAAGCTCACTGCAAGAGAAATCGGATATCCGATAATGCTCAAAGCCGCTTATGGTGGCGGTGGAAGAGGTATGAGGGTCGTAAAAAGTGAAGATGAACTGGATAAAGCCTTTGAAAGTGCGTACAGAGAAGCGGAAACTTTCTTCGGTAAAGGTGATTTATTCATAGAAAAATATCTTGAAAATCCAAAGCACATAGAAGTTCAAGTTTTGGGTGATAAATACGGGAATATTATTCATTTAGGTGAAAGGGACTGTTCAATACAACGTAGACACCAGAAATTAATCGAGATAGCTCCTTCTCCCGCACTCCCCAGAGAGCTCAGAATGAAAATCCTTGGAAATGCCGTAAGAGCACTTACCAGAGTTGGATATGAAAATGCCGGAACCTTAGAGTTCTTAGTAGACCTGAAAACGGGTGAATACTACTTCATTGAAATGAATACAAGACTTCAGGTTGAACACACAATCACCGAAACCATTACCGGTATAGATATAGTTGAGATGATGATAAGGATAGCGGCAGGAGAACCGCTGCCTTTCTTACAAAGCGATATAACCTTCAGGGGTTATGCTATAGAGTTTCGCATAAACGCTGAAGACCCCAAAAAGAACTTTGCCCCTGCTCCCGGAAAGATAACATCCTATTATTCTCCCGGAGGACCGGGTGTTAGAATAGATGCCTCAGTATATAAGGACTACATAATACCTCCGTACTACGATTCAATGATTGCTAAGATGACCGTTTGGGCTCTTACATGGGAAAAAGCTGTGGCAAGGTCCAGAAGGGCACTTGATGAGTTCGTGGTAAGAGGTGTTCCTACAAATATACCTCTTTACAGAGAAATCGTAAGAGACCCGGATTTCCTGAAGGGAGATTTTGGTGTTAAGTTCCTTGAAGAGAAACTCGCGAGAGGTGAATACGATTTTGAAATAGAAGGGGAAAAACCTATGGAAGATATAGTTTTAGCACTATCTGTAGCAATCGCCGCCCACTATGGTTTATAAGTTTTTACTATTTATAGAAAATCCGCAAGCTAAGACCGTACATCTGTGATACAAGGTAATTCACTCAGATTTTTTAGCCCTATTTCTCTTCGGTTTCTTTTCCTTATATTTTTCAGAAAGTTCTTCTACAGTCGGGTAGTAAACCCTTATTTCTCCGTTTTTCAAGAGAACGTAGGCATGGTTCAAGATATCCTGCAGGTTTTTTTTATTATTTAGAAAGTTTTCCAACTCTTTTATTTCACTGTAGCCACGCATTACGTACTCTCTTTCTTCTCCATTATCGAAAATTATCTTTACCTTTAAGCACCAAAATTTGGAATTTTCGGCGTCGTGACATCTTTCAGGTTTACCGATGGGTTCTATCTTGACGCTTCTTGCAACTATATCTTCCTGCTTTACATTGAACATAATCTTTCCTCCCTTTGACCTGCCTATTCAATTATAAATAGCAGAACTACTTTTTAAAAACATCACATTGCCATCATAAAATCCGGAGAATATCTTAATAATTATAAGCTAAATATAATTGCAATAAATATACTAAGATTTAAACAGGAGGTGGGAGTTATGGCACTATTTGACGAATGGTATCACAAAGGACACCAAATAGTCCACGAGGTTATGAACGAACTTAATTTGGAAGATGAAAATAAGGCTTTCCGTCTTTTAAAAGCAGTTCTCCAAACTTTAAGGGATAGGCTCTCGGTAAGTGAAGGAAAGGATTTTGCTTCACAACTTCCGATGGTGTTGAAAGCGGTATGGTGTGATGGATGGGATCCCACAAAAGTCCCCGATAAGAGCATAAAACACAAACGGGACTTCCTTGAAAGATTAATAAATCATCCGGGATTAAAGAAGTCGGCGGATATATCAAATCTTGAAGAAGCTGAGAAGGTAACAGTAGGTGTTTTTAGAGTTTAAAAAAACATATATCCTACGGTGAAATAAAAGATGTCATAGGAGAATTACCTGAAGAAATAAGAAAACTCTTGGAAAAAGCTTAAATTAAGGAGAAGAGATGATTGTAAGAAAGCCGGCAGTTGCAGGTACTTTTTATCCAAGGGAGAAAGAGGAATTAGAACACTTAATGGATTTACTCTGTGGTTCAGAACATCGGGAAAAGATAAAGGCTAAATCTATACTCGTTCCCCATGCGGGATATATATACAGCGGGAAAACAGCATGTCAGGTTTACAAAAAAGTTAACCTTCCTTCGAGGGTAATTCTATTGGGTCCTAATCATACAGGCTACGGAGAACCCATTTCCGTTTACAGCGGAGATGCATGGGAAACTCCATACGGAATAGTTGAGATAGATAAAGAGCTAAGGAAAAAAATTCTGGAGTTTCCTTACGCAAAAGCGGATGAATTAGCACATCTTTATGAACATTCACTGGAGGTTCAAATTCCCTTTATTCAAAAGTATTCTAAAACTGGTTTCAAAATTTTACCGATAGTTGTAGCTTTTACAGAATACGAAATCGCAAGGGAATTCGGAAGATTCTTAGGAGAAACTCTAAAAGACAAAGATTTATTGATAGTAATCAGTACAGATATGAGTCATTACATCCCTGCCGATGAAGCGAAGAGGAAAGATGAAATACTTATATCAGCCATGGAAAGGCTCAATACTGAGGAGTTATACTTTAAGGCTCTTCAATATAACATAACAATGTGCGGAGTTATCCCCGCGGTAATAGGAATTGAAGCAGTAAAGGTTTTAGGAGCGACAAAGGGAATAGTGGTAGATTACAGCAACTCGGGAGAGGTAAACGGAGACTTCTCAAAAGTTGTAGCATACCTAGGAATGATTTTTGTTTAGGATTTTAGACACTATAACACCTTCCCTCAACCCCCAATCGCTTACGATTATTTCATCCTTTTCAAAGATTTCCAAGGTTTTTAAGAAGATACCTATTCCGGCTAATATAACTTCTGCCCTTTTGTCTTCGATTTGCTTGTAAAACCTGCTTCTCTCTTTAGAAGGAATTTTTTTGAGATTCTCAAACCATTTCTTTATTTGTTCCAAAGTAAGCTTTTTCCCGTGAACCTCTTTAGGGCTATAAGGATAAATATCGTATTCAAGGGCTACAAGTGTCGTAATAGTTCCTCCAAGACCCACAAGGTTATCAACATTAGTTTTTATTTTCTTAATTTGGTTCTCCAAGAAGCTTAAAAAATTTTCTATCTCTCCTTTTTCAGGCGGGTCGTGTTTAAAGAAAGTTTCCGTTAGGTTTACTATACCAAAGGGAAAGGAGGTAAGTCCTTCAACGTTAAATTCCTTTCCAAATATATATTCTGTAGAACCCCCTCCTTGGTCTATTACACAGTTCTTTCCCTTCAGGTTTAGAGAGTATACTACTGCAAGATAGGAATATCTCCCTTCCTCTTCGGGAGAAATAATTTTTACTTCTATTCCCAGATTTTTCTTTACAATATTCAGAAATTCCTGTGAGTTCTTAGCCTTTCTTAGGGCTTCTGTCGCTACTGCTACGACTTCGTTTGCTCTCAGTTTCTCTATATCTTTCTTATACTCTTTGAGAACCTGTAAGGTTTCCTTTATCCTATCCTCCTGAAGGAGTCCCGTTTCCTTTACTTTAGTTCCCAAAGCTGTAATCCTTCCTTTTTCAAATATGATTTCCATTTTCCTATCCCTTATTTCTGCAACCGTAAGTCTTACAGAATAAGAACCAATGTCTATTGACGCTATTCGCATAACTTTAGTATTATCGATAAAATCTTCTCTAATGTGGGTTTTAGGTCAGCATGATGAGCCTTATAGAAAAGCGCGGGAAACTATTCTCAAGCTTATAGGAAACACTCCGCTGGTTAGAATAAAAAATGTTCTTCCTTCGGATATTCCTGGGAATATAGAGATATGGGCTAAACTTGAAAGTTATAATCCCGGTGGTTCTGTAAAAGACAGACCGGCACTGAGTATGTTCCTGAATGCGCTTAAAAAAGGCATCATAAAACAAGGTAATGTTGTAATAGATGCTACTTCCGGAAATACAGGTATAGCTCTTGCGATGGTCGGTGCCGCTCTTGGAATTCCCGTTGAACTTGCGATGCCTGCTAATGTAAGTGAGGAAAGAAAAAAAATTATAAAGGCCTACGGTGCTAAAATATACCTCACCGACCCTCTTGAAGGAACTGATGGAGCAATACTCTTTGTGAGGAAACTTGTGGAAAAGCATCCCGATAAATACGTCTACTTTGACCAGTATAATAACCCTGCCAATTGGAAAGCACATTTTTATTCCACAGGAATAGAAATTTGGAACCAAACCAAAGGACGAGTTACCCACTTTGTTGCCGGAATAGGTACAGGTGGGACAATAATGGGTACAGGAAGAAGACTGAAGATATACAACTCCAAAATTCAGATAATAGGTGTCCAGCCTGCTTATCCCTTCCACGGAATAGAGGGTTTGAAACACATAGAAAGCTCAATCAAACCGGGAATATTCGATGAAACATTTTTGGATAGAACAATTTTTGTAGAAACTGAGGATGCATACTACTGGGCCCGTGAACTCGCAAGGAAAGAAGCCATATTTGTAGGGCAATCTTCCGGAGCAGCGTTGTGGGCTTGTATAAAGCTTGCAAGGGAACTTGCTCAAAAGGGTGAAGAAGCAGTTATAGTTACTATTTTCCCGGACGGAGGAGAGAAATATCTAACCACAGCTTTATTTTCTGATAAAGATTAGATAAATTACCTTTACAATATTTTTACATGGGGTTCATAAAAGTTTTGGTAGGATTGCTTATTTTAGTATTTGCAGTAGCGTTTACTTACTATAATCTTCAACCCGGTGAAGTAAAGTTTTACGATTACAGTATTAAACTCCCGATGTTTCTTTTGGTATTTATAAGCGTAGGCTTAGGCTTTAGTGTTCCAGTAATTTATTACCAGTTAAGGGAAAAGGCTCTTAAAAGGAAAGAAGAAAAGGTTTACAAACTGCTTAACCTGTTTTGGAGGGATTACTTAGGGAAAGCCTTCAATCTTCTCAGAAAATTCCTAATAACCGAAGAGTTTCTCCCGTTCTACATAAGGACAAAGAAAGAGTTCAACGAAAGTTTGGATGTTCAACTTGACCTCTATAACAAAGGAATAGCGGAAACTGCTTTAGCGGAGCTTACCTTCAGAAAGGACTTGGAAGAGGCTATGATTCTTCTCGAAAATGCGTTAGGGAAGAATCATAAAAACCAAAGGGCAAGGAAACTTCTCAGAAGTGTTTATATGGTTTACGGAGATTACGAAAAGGCTGAAAACCTCCAGAGAGAAGTTTTAAAAGACATTGAAAAAGAAAGGAAGGTGAGAGAGGAAAGAGTACTTGCTTCAATCCTCGCGGAAAAGTATGCAGTCACAGAAGACAAGCTTATCTTAAAAGAGCTGTGGAATCTTCCAATTTCCAAAACATCGGCGGCGTTACTTTCCAGTATGGTGGGTGGAGGTGAAGTCTTTGAAGCTGCTTACAATCTGGGAATACTTCCTGAAGTAATAAAGATTATGGAAGAAAAAAATCTACTAACTCCTGAACTCTTAAATCTAATTGAGAATTATAAACACATTATTCCCGACGATGTTCTATATTACGTATATCTAAAGTTGAATATGAATGAAAAATTAAAGGATATTAATCCTTCCCTCAGGGAACTTAATGTCGTGAAGGATAACGATTCGAGGTTCTTGGAACTTGTAAGAATATGGGAATGTGATGAGTGTGGTAAAGAATACGTAAGGTATAATAGTGTTTGTAGAAACTGTTTAGAAGTAAATACCTTGAAGATAAAGAGGGAGGAGAACGATGATAATCGACAATACAAATAAGTCGGTTAAGTTTAAGGTTGTTTACCATGGGCCCGCCCTGTCGGGCAAAACTACAAATGTAGTTCAGATAGCTAAAAAGAGAGGACAAGATATACTCACTTTTGACACTAAACAGGAGAGGACAATTGTATTTGATATGACAAAGGAGGTAAAACAGATCGGAAATTTTACCGCTTCCTTCATTATATATACGGTGCCGGGACAACACATATACTCAGACATAAGAAAAATGGTTATGAGAGGTGCAGACGGAGTTGTATTTGTAGTCGATTCTTCGAAAAGTAAATTAAAAGAAAACAAAGAATTCATAGAGATTCTTGTAGAGGATTTGAAACTTTACGGAAAAACTGTAGAGGATACACCTATTGTTGTTCAATATAACAAAAGGGATGTGGAAGAGGCCTTACCTGTTGAAGTCTTAGATAGAGAGGTAAATACAATAGGAAAACCCCATGTTGAAGCAATAGCTATAGAAGGTGTCGGTGTAGAAGAAACTCTCGATAGGATAATTTCTGAGGTACTGGAACGATTCGGGGGATTACTTAAATGATAAGCGGGGATTTAAAAAGTCCGCAGGATTTGTTAGAGGTCCTCTCGGGAATCCCACAAACCAAAAGCGGATATTTAAATCTACTCAGCAGAAATATATTCCTTTCCTTAAAGATAAACAAAAGCACCGTTGAAGGTTTTTTTTCAAATATAGAAACTGATAAAGTCAAAAACCCTTTAAACGCGCTAATATTTATTCTTTCCGAACTCCTTTACGAAACTGAAGGATATTTCTCCTTTGAAGAAGAAACTGCAATATCAAGTTTCAGGGAGGTAAAAGAAGATATAGAAAGTTTGGTTATAAAATCCACAATTTTAAGAAGGGAGATCGATGAAATACTCTCTTTGATAATTACAACAAATGTTGAATTTAAATCTGAGCTTTCCGAATACAATAAAAAGACTCTATTTGAAGTACTTGCGGATACCGATGATATTCTTGAAAAACTGAGAGAGCTCAAGAAGTTTCTGGAAGAAGGCAAGGTTGGGATTAGTGAGATAAAAAAAGTGGAGAGCATAGAAGAAATAGGAATAGATTATATACTGGAATCCGTTGAATATAAGAGGATTAACCTTTTAAAAATTCTCGAAAGTCTCAAGGTTTCAAACTTTACCGGATTTGTTGAAATAGAAGGCAAAGAAAGGGAGATTTACACTTTTTTTAAAAACGGTGAAATTTTCGGAATTTACCCGGTATCCGTGGACATTTTCGATCATCTTATGGAATTTTATGGGGATTTTAAAGCAAGTATTGTAAAATTAAATGAGGAATTCATAGATACTTTTGCTCAAGCATTTATAGGAAAACCCGTAATAGCTTCCGAGAGTAAATATATATCCCTCGGAAAACTTTTTCTCACACTTTTAAGCCTAAAAGAA
>DQTK01000038.1 GCA_015662815.1 Aquifex aeolicus
AACACCCGGTTCCATTCCGAACCCGGCAGTTAAGCCCCCCAGCGCCGATGATACTGTGCCGGTTGCGGCACGGGAAAGTAGGTCGGTGCCAGGGGTCTTAAGTCTTCTATAATTATTTCTAACGATACATTATTTTATTAAATCCATTCAGTGTTACCTTAGAGTTAGGAAGAGAAGGTGTAAAAAAGAGTAAGTTTATATGTTCTTGCAAGATTTACACTTTAGAACCTCGCCCTCCTTTTAAAACTCTTTTCTTTTTCTTTTTTAAACGCCTATTCAATAAGAGTTCTAAAATTCATTGCTTCTCAAGTGGTAAAATTTTACTATGAAAGTTGTAATAGTGGGAAATGGTCCTGCCGCAGCGAGTGCTATAGAAGCTTTTAGGAAAGTGGATAAGGACAGTGAGATAGTAGTTTTATCCGATGAAGAGTTCCCAACCTATGCTCCTAACTGTATGGAAAATGTAATAAGGGATGATATATCTGAGAAGGCTCTTTTTTACAAAGGGGGAGAAAAATTCTACGAAAAATATAGAGTTGATTTTAGACCGAGGAAAGAGGTAGTAAGGATTGATAATAAACGAAAGGTTGTAATTACAAAAGACGGAGAGGAGATATCTTACAATAAATGTCTTTTGGCTGCGGGAGCTTACGCATTTGTACCTCCTATAGACGGAGCAGATTTAGAAAGAGTTACTCCAGCTAAGAATCTATACGATGCTTATAGAATAAGAAACTGGATATTATCCGGAAAAGTGGCAAAGGCAGTGATAATAGGGGCAGGTCCTATAGGGGTGGAGGATGCTGAAACGTTGAGACACCTTGGTATCGACGTCACCGTAATAGAAGTATTTGACAGAATACTTCCTAGAATGCTTGATAGAGAAATGGGTAAACTGTATCAAAAACCTTTAGAGAAAGAGGGGATAAACTTTCTTTTAGAACATCAAGTTGTTGCAATCCATGGTAATCAAGGAAAAGTAGAAGCTGTTGAGGTAAAAAAGAGGGGAAGTGATAAAACCTTCTTTATAAAAACCGATATAGTGATTATCTCCACAGGGGTAAGACCGCGTACCTATCTCGTTGAAGGAACAGATATACAAATTCATATGGATAAAAAATTAAATAAACCTATAGGTGGAATATTGGTAAATGAATACCAACAAACCACAGATTCGGACGTTTATGCAGCAGGTGATATAGCCTCTGGAATTGATGCATGGGGAAATCATAGATGGGTAGCCCTTTTTCCACCAGCACAGCAGTCCGGATATGTAGCCGGATACAATATGGCGGGTCTTAGGGTAAAAAACACAGGTCTTGTGGATTATAACGCTGTAAAAACACGCTACGTTACAGCTGGAAGCGGGGGACTTTTTGAGGATGCAGATGAAAGCTTTTTCTTAGAATACATGGAATATCTTGTAAAAGTATTTCTGAAAGAAGGAAAAGTAAGAGGATACCAGTTTGTTGGGGTGGCACAAAATCCACGGTTGAATCCTCGAAATCCGATACTAAAATCCTTCAAAAGAATAAAAACATGGGAAGAGAAAGTTTTAATAGACAAAGGTTTGGGACTTGAAGCCTCCGGAGTTCTTTATCACTTCTTCCTTAAACTAAATAGAGAGTTCAAAGAAATTCATAGGAAACTAGTAGAGGAGATGTTTATAAGGGCCCTTGCGAGCCCGGAAAAAGAAATTCCTTTGTTCACAAGAGAGGAAGTATAAACGTTACCATCAATAGGAAAGTAAGAGGAAAGGCTTCGGTGGAATCAATATCCTTGTAGTGGGTTCCCTCCTTGGGTTCTCCGAAAAATACTTGAGAGAAAAGTTTAAATCCTATCCAGTTCCAAACTACCCAAAGGACTATAAGAATAGGAGCTACGAGAATGTTTTCTTTAATAATACCGTAGAGTAGGAAGAATGCGTAAGTAGGTGCTACAACAAGAGCAGAAATTAGAGCTAAAAACAGCAATGTGGACAGTGATGAAAGGTATGAACCTACACCTTTTAAAGCTTCAAACTCAAGAATTGCTCCTTGTTTTTTTAGATGGTACAGCAAGAAATGAATAACTGTTAGAGGTATAGCAAATGCAGTAATGAAGAAAATCATCTTTTCCGGATGGAGCCATGCTATGGATACAGTTGCGATATAGTAAGTGAGTAGCCATTCTTCATAGTTACTTACCCTGAATAATTTGTAGGTGTAAATGATACTGGTAATAATTGCCAATAAGTAAATCAACCCTCCAACTTTTTCAATACCTACACCGGCGAAGAATAAACCTAATAAGACCAATGAGGGAAAGAAGAAGTTTCTACAACCTTTGCGATTTTCAAAGAGGTACTCGGTAAAGAAACTAAAAGGAACTATTGGAATGGCAAAAAAAGCAAGTATTTTTATCATCCCGTTGCCTCCCAAAGAGTTATTCAAATTTATTATACTTGACCTTTTTTTTCCAAAAGTCTTACCTTATTATTCATGAAATACAGGAGCGATAAAGTAAAGAAGGGTATCGAAAGAGCACCACATAGAGCGCTGCTAAGAGCTTGTGGACTTTCAGATGAAGATTTTGATAAACCCCTTATAGGAATAGCTAATTCTTACATAGATATAATCCCGGGACATGTTCACCTGAGGGAGTTCGTAGAACCGATAAAGGAAGAGGTAAGAAAACTCGGAGGAGTTCCCATAGAGTTTAACGTAATAGGTGTTGACGACGGTATAGCTATGGGACATGAGGGAATGCATTACTCACTTCCTTCAAGGGAACTTATAGCAGATTCAATAGAAACTGTGGTAAACGCCCATCAACTTGATGCACTTATATGTATCCCGAACTGTGACAAGATAGTTCCGGGAATGCTTATGGGGGCTCTCCGTGTAAATGTTCCCACCGTTTTTATAAGCGGAGGCCCGATGCTGGCAGGTGAAGTAAACGGCCAAAAGGTAGATTTGATATCTGTCTTTGAAGGTATAGGTAAGTTAAAGAGGGGAGAAATAACCGAAGAACAATTGAAGACGATAGAGGCTTCAGCTTGTCCTACATGTGGTAGTTGTTCGGGAATGTTCACCGCAAATTCTATGAATTGTTTGACGGAAGTTTTAGGTTTGGGCCTCCCGGGTAATGGAACAATCCTTGCTATAGATCCGAGAAGGGAACTTTTGGCTAAAAAGGCCGTAAAAGCTTTGTTTAGCCTTCTTAAAAAGGATGTAAAACCGCGGGATATAGTTACAGAGGAAGCTATTGATGATGCACTTACCGTTGATATTGCAATGGGTGGATCTTCGAACACTATACTACACCTCCTTGCAATAGCAAGGGAGGCAGGAATAAAGTATGACCTTGCAAAAATAAATAAAATATCAAAAAAAACTCCAACACTCTGTAAAATATCTCCCGCATCCCACTATCATATAGAAGATTTGGATAGGGTAGGTGGAATCCCGGTAATTATGAAAGAAATTTCCAAATTGGGAATTCTCCATACCGACAGAATTACGGTAAGTGGAAAAACTATCAAAGAAATAATTGAAGAAGCTCCTGAGCCGGATGGTGAAGTGGTAAGGACTATTGATAATCCCTATTCAAAGGATGGTGGAATAGCAATACTTTTCGGCAATCTTGCACCCGAAGGAGCGGTTGTGAAAACTGCAGGTGTAGATTCTAAGATGTTAACCTTTAAAGGTAAAGCTATATGCTTTGATTCTGAGGAAGAAGCTATAGCAGGTATTCTCGGTGGTAAAGTGAAACCGGGACATGTTGTAGTAATAAGGTATGAAGGACCTAAAGGCGGACCGGGTATGAGAGAGATGCTTTCACCTACATCCGCTATTGTAGGAATGGGTCTGGGAGATAAGGTAGCTCTCATTACCGATGGTAGATTCTCCGGAGGAACAAGAGGCGCTTGCGTAGGACACATTTCTCCGGAAGCTGCGGCTGGAGGCCCTATAGGTATCGTCAGGGACGGAGATGAAATCCTTATAGATATCCCGAATAGAAAAATAGAACTTTTGATTTCCGAAGGGGAATTTGAAAGCAGAATGAAAGAGTTTAAACCAAAACAGAAGGAAATAAAAAGCTCTTGGCTCAGGAGATATGCCAAACTTGTTACATCTGCCTCCAAGGGAGCTATATTAGAAGCTTAGTGCTTTGCTCGTTTTTAATTCTTTGTTTGTTCGTAAGATTTTATCTCCTGCATGAGTTTCTCAGGCGTTACGCTCGCTGTTCCAAACTCTCCTACAACAATTCCGGCACACAGATTTCCTATTTCGCAACATTCTTCCCAAGAAGCTCCTGCAAGTTTGAAAGCTGTTATACTCGCTATAACCGTATCTCCTGCACCCGTAACGTCGTAAACCTTTCTTGCTTTTGCCGGAAAGTGTTTTATTTCCTTATCAAGAAATAGGGTCATTCCTTTTGGACCTCTTGTGACTATAAGTGCATCGAGCTTTAATTCATCCTTTAGAATTTTTCCTAAGGTTTCAACATTTTCACCTTTACCGTTTGACATCTCAATTAGTTCCTTCTCGTTGGGTGTCATCAAATTACCTTTTTTGTAAAGTTCTCTGTTTTGAGGTCTCGGGTCTATGGAAAAGAAAACACCGGATTTTTTAATTTCAGCAATCACCTCTTTTGTAATTACACCCTTGGCGTAATCGGAAACTATAATAGCGTCTACCTCCAGTTCCCTAATTATGTCAAGTATATTTTTTAAGGTTTTTCCGCTTATCTTTCTTTTATCCTCCCAGTCTATTCTAAGAAGTTGTTGATTTCTCGAAACAATCCTTGTTTTCTTAGTTGTAGGCCTTTTGTCTTCCACTAGAAAAGCTTTTATTCTACTCTCTTTAAGGAGTTGTTTTACTCTTTCTCCCGCCTCATCTTTACCGATTACACCGCAAATGAAGGTTTTTACACCTAGAAAACTCAAGTTCTTGGCAACATTACCCGCACCACCCAATCTAAACTCTTCCTCTTCCACCTCCAATATAGGAACCGGAGCTTCGGGGGATATCCTTTCTACCCTCCCTTTCAGATAAGTGTCCAATATCACATCTCCAACGACCAATACTTTTAAACTTTTTAATTTCTCCACCAGTATTTGGATTCTTTGGAGAGAAATCATCGAAAAAGTTATTTTAATACTCTTCTTTGTCCCACATTTCCCGTTTAAATCTTACAACTTTGTTTCTACCTTCCTCTTTTGCTCTGTAGAGAGCAACATCTGCGAATTTAACACACTGCCAGAACTTTCTTTTACAATCCTTCGGAAATTCGGATACTCCTATGCTAACGGTTTTTTTGATAGGTATACCTGTTGGTAGGATTATGGGAGTTTCTTCTATCTTTTGTCTTATCTTTTCCGCTACATGTTCAGAATAACCTTCTTTTACATCCGTTAAAAGAACCATAAACTCTTCACCGCCGTATCTGATAAGGTAATCGGACTTTCTTATTGTCTTCTTTATAGTATCAGCTATTTGTTTTAAAACTGCATCACCTGCATCGTGTCCGTAGGTATCGTTAACTTGTTTGAAAAAGTCTACATCTATCATCAAAATACCTATATTTGCATTTTTCCTATGAGCTTGAGCTACCAGCTTGTCAACTATATCTTCGAGGAATCTCCTGTTGAACGCTCCTGTAAGCCTATCTATGTAGGATTGCTTTTTGAGTTGTTCCATAAGTCTTTTTGATTCAAGTACCGGTGAAGCTTCACTTAAGTATCCTTTTATGTAGGGAATAAGTAGTTTGACGAATTCACGTATCTCTCTTTCGTAAACAATCTGTACCACATTTCCCACTTTATCACCGATGTTTATAGGTATGCAGTAATAGCAATAGTTTTCAATTTCCTCATCACACATAGCAAAGTTAGGACATATACATCTAAATTCTTCGGAATCTACATCTTGTCCTGTTCTTTTAGCTCTGCATTCATCCGCATTCTCAAAAATTACCTCAGAACACCATAGATTCTTACCTCGGACCAAAACTTTTTCTATAGTGTTATCATCTTTAACTTCATAAATCGAGAACTTATCCAGACTCATGTAATCCGTTAAAACACTCTCTATTCTCTTGTAAACCTCCTCTTTACTGGAATCCAGTTCTATGGTTTTTTTGAAATGGGAGATTCTTACGAGTTCGTCAATTATCTTTTCCGTATCCCTTATTTCATTGTCCGTTTCCATTAGACTGTATCCTATAAGTTCATATACCTTTTCCCTTATCCTTTTCAAAGTGTTATCGAGGGACTCTACAACTTTGTTAACTCTTTCTCCGAGATTGTAAAATTCTCCCTTTAAGTTGGCAAGGTTCATTTTAGAGGAAAATTTTCCCTTCTCAAAACTGGAAAATACCCTTTCTATTTCATTCAGGAAATTGTGTACATCTTTTAGATTTCTTATAACGAACCCCAGTGTTAGAAATCCAAGTACTAAAGTAATTAATCCGAAACCGCTTGCTATAAGGAAGCCAAAATTCCTATAATGGGTTAAATCCATTGTAATTGAAATAGCTCCGAGAACTTCTCCGGGTTTTACATTATGACACTTCATACAGTTGACGCCCGGAATGGGTTCAGCCTTGTAGGGTATAACCACTCTATAGGTAACCCTTTTAAAAGATTCTATTAATTCCTCTTTTGGGACTCCCGACGCTAATACTTCTTTTTCTATAGGGTGTTTGGGTTCTTCCGAATATATACCTTTGCCGTATTGCCTTGTTACCGTTTCTGCCCTTATTACTCTTATCTCCTCAACGTTTTCCATGACTCTTATCTGTTCAAGGAATATCTGCCTTTTGTTTATTGAATTGGTAACCATAAGCGTAGTAAGGGTATTTTTCACTACTTCTGCAATAGTTATGGCTTTATCTTTTGCAGGTTCAAGGACAGATTTTCTAATAAAAAATATGGTAAGACCTAGAATTAGAATCAGAAAAACTACCCATATTACCAAGAGCTTTGTTATTAATACCTTACGCATAAATGTAAAACTTCTGTAATATTAATTTTACTATGAATATACAAAGTGTAAGAGGTTTTCATGATATTTTCGGAAAAGATGTGAAGAAATTCAGAAAAGTATCCGATACGGCGAGAAGAATTTTGAAACTTTATAATTTCGAGGAAATAATTCTCCCAATTGTTGAATACATGGAACTTTTCTACAGAAGTGTAGGAGAAACAACGGATATAGTTCAGAAGGAGATGTTTGTATTTGAAGACAGAAAAGGAAGGAAGCTCTCCCTCAGACCTGAGGGAACCGCAAGTGTAGTAAGAGCTTTTATTGAACATAAACTTTATGCTTTAAAGCCCTATGTAAAACTGTTCTACGAAGGTCCCATGTTCAGGTATGAAAGACCACAAGCCGGAAGGTACAGACAGTTCCACCAAATAGGAGCTGAAATATTTGGAGCAGCTGAACCTTTTGCGGATGCAGAAATAATAAAGATAGCCTACGATATATTGGAATCTCTCGGTATAAAGAACGTAATCATAGAAATAAATTCTTTGGGTTGCAAAAGGGATAGGGAAGCTTACAGGGAAGCCCTTCTTAAATATCTCAGTGGTGTCAAGGAACAACTCTGTAGGGATTGTATCAGCAGAATGGACAGGAACCCCCTCAGAGTTCTCGATTGTAAGGTTGAAACCTGTAGGGAGGTTGTGGTGGAGGCTCCTAAGATTGTAGATTACTTGTGTGATAAGTGTAAAGCCCATTATGAAGATCTCAGGAGATATCTTAACGCTTTGGAAATACCCTTTAGAGAAAATCCAAACCTCGTTAGAGGACTTGATTATTACACAAGGACGGTATTTGAAGCCGTATCCGATACACTCGGGCTTACACTGATAGCCGGGGGACGTTATGATTATCTAGTGGAAGAACTTGGGGGACCTCCCACCCCTGCTCTCGGATTTGCTCTTGGAGTAGAAAGGTTAATGCTTTTAATTCCGGACTTAGAAGAAAAAGAAGATATATACTTCTTGATTCCTTTCGGAGATGTCCATGAGTACGCTTTACAAGTAGCTAGTTTGTTAAGAAAACAAGGCAAAATAGTGGAATACTCCTACAGAAAGGGAGGACTGAAAAAACAGCTTGAGTTTGCGAATAAACTCAGGGTAAAGTATGCGGTAATAATTGGGGAAGATGAAGTAAAAAACAATGAAATAACTATAAAGGACATGGAAACAGGTCAGCAGAGAAAGGTGAAGCTAAAAGAACTAATAAGGGGATATAGTTGATATTCAATTCGTTCATGTACTTTCCGTAATAGGAATGTTTGGACTTGCAGGGCCTAAGGACACTTGAGAAAAAGTGGGGAGTTCAGCACAGACATTAGAATTATTTTCAATTGAAAATGATACTCATAAAGGATTTAAATTTTCTGTGGAAAGTACAGGAGTTGTTCGTAATAGAGGGAAGTCTGGGGAGGGTGACGGGACTCGAACCCGCGACACGGGGATCCACAGTCCCCCGCTCTACCAACTGAGCTACACCCTCCTCAGAAAATTAAATTATATCTTTATTAAACCACTTTTCAATAACCTTGTTTGCTACATTTTCTGGAGTAAATCCGAAGTACTCAAAGAGAACATTACCCGGAGCGGATTTACCAAAGGTATTAAGACCGATTACGATACCGTCCATCCCTACGTATTTGTACCATCCCGTGTCTATTCCTGATTCAATTGCTACCCTCTTGGTTATATCAGGTGGTAAAACGGATTTTTTATACTCATCGGACTGACTTTCAAAGAGTTCGCAACAGACCATGTTTACCACTCTTGTTTTTATTCCTTTACTTTCAAGTATTTCTTTAGCTTCGAGGGCTACTTGAACCTCTGAACCGGTAGCTATAAGTATCACATCCGGTTTTCCTTCAGCTTCTGCTATTACATATGCCCCCTTTCTCACTCCTTCCGGAGAAGCGTACTTGACTCTGTCTATTGTCTTTACTTTTTGTCTGGTAAGAATTATTACTGTAGGTCCTTCTTTTCTTTTTATAGCTATTTCCCATGCGTATTTGACTTCATTTGCGTCAGCAGGTCTGATAACCCAAAGGTTTGGAATATTCCTTAAGTTCCATATTTGCTCTATCGGCTGATGGGTTGGGCCATCTTCCCCTAATCCTATAGAATCGTGGGAAAATACAAATATAACTTGAAGACCGGATATAGCTGCGGTTCGTATTGCAGGTTTCATGTACTCGGAAAATATTAAGAACGTTCCTCCGTATGGAAGTATACCTTCGTGATAGGCCATACCGTTTAGAATAGTTCCCATTGCATGTTCTCTCACCCCATAGTGTATATTTCTACCGGTTGGCGTATAGGCTTTAAAGTCCCCATATTTCTTAAGAACAGTATTCACCGATTCCGATAAATCTGCAGACCCTCCTATCATAGTAGGTATATAATCCGCAATGACGTTTAAAATTTTCCCAGAAGCCTTTCGAGTAGGCATGTCCTCTTTGAACTCTTCAATTTCCTTTAACCAATCAAGACTCCAATCCTTATTCAGGACCTTTTCAAGAGTTTCAGCAAGTTCAGGGTAGTTGTTTTTATACTCCTCATACAGTCTATTCCATTCCTCCTCGAGTTTTTTCCCTTCTTCCAATTTCCTCCTTGTGTATTTGAGTACCTCCTCTGAGACAAAGAAATCCTCCAGTGGCCAACCCAGATTCTTCTTCGCTTCAATAACAACTTCTTTACCCATTGGTTTTCCGTGAATATCTGCAGTATCTTGCAAAGGAGTTCCGTACCCTATGTGTGTTCTTACGGAAATGAAAGTAGGTTTTTCAGATTCCTTAGCTTTGTTTATAATTTCCTCTAGTAAATCAAGATTATATCCATCTTCTAGATGGAAAACTTCCCAACCAAGTGATTCAAACCTTTTTAAAACATCTTCACTCCATGCAAGTTTAGTATCACCGTCTATAGTAATGTGATTGTTATCCCATATGGCAATAAGTTTGTTTAATTTAAAATGACCTGCTAAGGCAGCCACTTCGTATGAAACCCCTTCCATTAAATCCCCATCTGATACTAAAACATAGGTATAGTGGTCTATTATGGGAAATCCTTTCCTGTTGAAGTAATGAGATAAAAACTTTTCAGCTATAGCTATTCCCACAGCATTCCCAAATCCTTGACCTAGGTTACCTGTAGTTGCTTCTACCCCCGGTGTAAGTCTGTACTCCGGATGACCCGGTGTTTTACTATTTAGTTGTCTAAAAGCTTTTAAATCTTCCAATGTAACATCAAACCCAAATAAGTATAAAGCTGTATAAAGCATTGCACATCCGTGTCCTGCTGAAAGAATAAATCTATCCCTGTTGAACCACTTAGGATTTTGAGGATTATATTTCATTACCCTGTCGTAGAGGAGATAGACTATGTGGGAAGCACCCAGTGGCATCCCGGGGTGACCTGATTTTGCCCTTTCCACCATGTCAACGCTTAGAAAACGTATGGTATTAACAACAAGTTCGTCTATCTCATTTTTGGTTTTCAAAAGTTGCGGCATAGTAAATTTATTATTTTAAGCTCCATATCCAATAAAATCTCTTCAAATTAAGCCTGTTTAAAAAAATGTGAGGCTTTACCTCTGTTAGTTCTTTGTTTCTCCTTAGCTTCATTCTTTATCCTACTCTCTTTCAACTTGTCTGCTTTTTAAACAGACTTCCTAAAATATTGCATTAAAGAGCTTTAGGATTTATAATATCTACTTAGCTTGGGCGCGTAGCTCAATTGGCAGAGCGGGCGGCTCATAACCGCCCGGTTGGGGGTTCGAGTCCTCCCGCGCCCACCACTAAACCATGACAAAGGAAGAACTGAAGCTTTTATTGAAAATCCAAGAAATAGATTTAGAAATCGAGAGAGTAAGAAATAGGTTGAAAAAAATAAAAGAAGAATTAGAGACCTTGCAGAAGGATTTGAAATTCCTTAAGGGAGAAAAGGAAAAACTTTTAAGGAAAAAGGATGAATTTGAAGAACTCAGAAAGAAATTGAAAGAAGAAATAGCCGATGCGGAGTTTCAATTACAAAGGACGGAAGAGAGGCTAATGGCGGCAACGAGGGATGTTGAATATAGAGCTCTTCTCAGAGAGAAGGCTAAACTGGAAGATAAAATTCTTAAAAAATCCTACGAGTTAGATGAAGTGGAAAAAGAACTTGAAAAATTATCAAAGGAGCTAGAGGAAAAGATTCCGAAAATAGAAAAGGAGATGAGGGAAATTGAAGAAGAAATAAAGGATTTAGACTTTGAAGAAACTCTTGCTCATAACAAACTTCACGAGCTGGCAAATAAGAAAGAAGACATAAAAAAGGAAACACCGGAGCATTTGGTGAGATTTTATGAAGAAAACAAGGAACATTTTGAAGGATTAGTTGTCGTTCCTATGGAAGATGAAGCTTGTGCAGGATGCGGTATAAAGATACCGAGTGTTCTTTTATCAAAGATAATAAAGGAAAACGGTATAGAACAATGTCCTTCCTGCGGTAGATTTGTTTACTACAAAATCTAAGATAATAGATTTCTAATTTTTTTCAGGTCTATATACTCTTTTACAATTTCTCTGCCACCTTCATCTATCTTCTTACCGTTATACATAAGGAAAAATTTTTCTCCTAGATAAAGGGCTTCGAAAGGGTCGTGGGTAATTATCACTACAGGCTTTCCGAATTGAACACTTTTTACAAACTCCATTACCTCAATTTTTGTTTTAAAGTCCAAAGAGGAAAAAGGTTCATCCATAAGAATAGCTCTCGGGTTATATACAAGGACGCGAATTATAGCAACCCTTTGTCTCTGACCGCCGGAAAGTTCATGAGGGTACTTGTTTTCATAACCTTTCAGGTTGAATCTCTCAAGGAGCTCCTTTACGGTAAACCGGGGGTTTCGAGCTTTTTTCAAAGCAAATTCTATATTCTCCTTTACGGTCATGTGGGGGAATAGATTGTGTTGTTGAAAGACAACTCCAAGCTGACGCTTTTGAGGGGGTAAAAAAATACCCTCTTTTGTATCAAAAAATATCTCCTCACAGCATTTCATAAAACCTTCTTCGGGCTTTTCTAATCCACACATTACCCTCAATGTGGTAGTTTTTCCACAACCTGAAGGTCCAAGGATTATATTAAATCCTTTTATAAATTCAAACACTCCCTCTATGGTTATCCCGGGAAAAGATTTCTTAAAAGAAAGGGAAATCATGCAATTTTTTCAAGAACCCTTTTTATTCTCTTTTCTATCTTTTCTTTCGGAAGAATAGCTATGAGTATATCTATACCAACACCTTCCAACTCTCCCGTGAGGGCAATTCTGAGGGGTTTCCAAACATGGGGTGGTTTAACCTTCAGGGTTTTTTGAATTTCTTTTGCTATCTTTTTAACTTCTTCCGGAGATTCGGGCTTATTTCCTTCAATCTTTTGTAAAAATAGGGTAAGAACCTCCTGAGCTTTTGAATCTTCAAGGAAGCTCCATAATTCTTCTTCTATTTGAACTTCATCCACGAAGAAGGGTTTTAATCTTTCTATCATTTCACTTAAGGTATCAAAGGAGTCCTTCGTATGGGATAGAACCTTCTTTATATAATCCCTGTCGCTAACATCGTATCCTGCTTTTTTAAGGAACGGAATAGCTCTGTCTATCAGGACATCTATGGGGATTACCTCTCTTATATAAACACCGTTCATCCATTTTAGTTTTTCCCGATTAAAAACTGCGGGAGAATCGTTAACATCTTTTAGGTCAAAAATTTCTATAAGTTCTTCTTTAGAAAATATTTCCCTATCTTCCTCGGGAGGAGACCAGCCGAGAAGACACAGGTAATTGAAAAGTGCTTCGGGCATATATCCTTCTTCTCTGTAAGCTCTTACCGATACAGCTCCGTGTCTCTTTGAGAGTTTACTTCTGTCTTCTCCCAGTATCACCGGCAGGTGGGCAAACTTAGGAACGGGAAATCCTAAAGCCTCATAGATTAGTATCTGCTTGGGAGTGTTGGGAATATGGTCTTCACCTCTTATTACGTGAGTTATACCCATTAAAGCATCATCTACAACTACGACGAAGTTATAGGTAGGTGTGCCATCACTACGAACTATTATGAAATCACCGAAATCGTCTGTATTTATCGCGATACTTCCTTTAATTAAATCTTTAAAAACTATTGTTTTGTTCTCAGGAACCTTAAACCTTATGGTAAAAGATTTGCCTTCATTTTTTAACTTTTCAACCTCTTCGGGAGATAGCTTCCTGCATTTTCCCGAGTATCTGTAAGGAACACCCTTTTTCTTTGCTTCTTCCCTTTCCTTTTCAAGTTCTTCGGGACTGCAGAAACAGGGATAAGCATATCCTTCAGCCAGGAGTTTATCTACATATTCTTTGTATATATCAAATCTTTCCGATTGACGATAAAATTCGTCCCAAACAATTCCGAGCCACTTTAAATCCTCTATTAGCATATTCTCGTATTCTTTCCTTGACCTTTCCCTGTCGGTATCCTCTATCCTCAATACAAAATCACCACCCGTATGACGGGCAAAAAGATAACTGAATATGGCGGTTCTCGCATTTCCGAGGTGAAGGTATCCCGTAGGACTCGGCGCAAACCTTGTTTTTACTTTACCCATAAGGGTTTATTTTATCTACTTTTAACCTAATTTAATAATATTGCTTTACCCTATTCTCTTTCAACTTGTTTACTTTTTTAAACGGGCTCACCTTATCTTCCTTTTAAAACTCTTTTTTTCTCCTTTGTTTCACCTTCCTTTCTCTTCATTTACAAAACTTTAGTAACTTCTATTCTGAGGTTGCATTTTACTGTAGTTTACGGATTTATGAAGGTTCTGTAGTAAAGTTGTAAGAACCTGCCCAGCAGGTGAGATAAAGTAAATACAATAGAACCTTCAATTCCCCATAGTCTTATAACTATATAGAGAAGAATGCCCAGTAGGAAGAACCTTATTGGAAAGCTTATAAGTGGGTTTTTTCTCCTCTTTGCCGAGCGTGATATTTGTTCGTTGTATAAAATTCCGGTAATTAAACCTATAATAAATAGAACTAAATAATCCATTGTAAGAGATATTATGTCAAGGAAACTTTTTGTATTTGGAGAGAATATTCACGCTGAAGAACTTGAAAAAATAGCCGAAAGTATAGGGGTAAAAGTAAAGAGAATTCAGAATGTGGTGATAATGGATACCGCTCACGACGATGAGCTGATATACATATTTACGGAGCTTAGCGAAGATGCCCTGAAAGATATGAGGGTTTACGAAGACAATTTTAGAGAAGAATCCTGTCAATCCTTGATAAAGGCTGTGGCAAAGGCTGAACCTGTAGAGGTTTTAATAGATAAGCTTATATTCAATAACCTCG
>DQTK01000099.1 GCA_015662815.1 Aquifex aeolicus
GTTTGATTACTTTTGTATAATATCCCAATTTTTTAGCTTTTTTATAAAGCTTATATGCATTTTCTTTATACTTAAAAGCTCCTATTTGAAATTTATAAATCCTTAATATAGGTTCTATACCCTTTTTCTTTTCTGTTTTAACTTTTTGTTGAACCTCATTTTCAGTTTCTACCGCTTTTTTTTCCGGTTTCTTTATTTCCTTCTTAATTTCCGGCGGTTCAGATTCGAAAGCTGTTCCCTTTTTTATTTGAGTCTTCTCTTCTTCTTCCTTTAGTTGAGGTTTCATAGGGACTGCAGGTTTTAAAATTATAGGGGGTGGCTGATTTTGCTGAAGATTCCTTTGCTTCAACCATGTATCTATACCAAAGTAAAATAATATTAAACCAATAAGCAGAGTTCCTAGGAAAATTAATCTTTGTTTTTTTACCATAACAACCTCCCTTTACAAGATTTTATCAGTTTTTGATAAGCCTCATAAAGTCTAAAACAGCACCTGCTATAATACGCTTTCTAGCTCCGGAGGTAGGCTATGGAATACCTAATGCTTGTTATAATTTCCGTACAAATAGCCTCAGCAGTTATTGTTTACTTACAAAAGAATGAGATTCTCACTGCAAAACTGAGTACTTCTATAACTCTTACGAATTTCTTTCTATCCCTATTTTGCTTATAACGGGTTCTTTTGGAGAATTTACCTTTTTCGGGGTTCTTGAGTTTTATCCGGATAGATCAAGAATCCTACTTTTGAAAACAGTCCCTTGAGCCCCTCTATAATCTCTATCCGCTAGAACATTATGCTTACTAATTTGACTAAGTTTTTCTATTAGTTCTTTTGCTCCATACTTTCCTTATTTTACTTTTTCTCACCTAGCGTATTTACTTTTTAATGAAGAAGATGTTCTAGTAATGATAATTTCGGTAGTGTCGGAAGAACAGGTGGAAGTAATCCTAGAGGGGCTTATCCCTTTCCTTAATAAACATTCGGGAGTTGTTTTCGTCTCGGATGTAAAGGTAAGCCGACTGGAAAAATTTAAAAAGTAAGGTTTACCTTTCACTTAGTAAGCGGGCGTTTAATGTTAAAATCTTTTTTCATGGATTACGCTTTCTTTGAGGGAAAGATCGTTCCTGTTGAGGAAGCAAAGATAAGCATAATGACAAATTCCTTCCACTATGGAACGGCAGTTTTTGAAGGGATAAGAGCTTACTGGAATGAAGAAGAAGAACAACTATATCTACTTTTTGCAAAAGCCCACTATCATAGGTTAATAGAGAATGCACGCTGTATTTTTATGGAGATTCCCTATACAGTAGACCAGTTAGTAGAATATACAAAGGAAATATTGATTAAATCGGAGATAAAAGAAGATGTTTACATAAGACCTATTGCCTATTTCAAGGATTTGAAACTAACACCCAAGTTAATGGACTATACACCCGAGGTAGCCATTTATCTTTACAGATTCGGAAGATATCTAGATACCTCTAAAGGTATAAGAGCTAAAGTATCTTCCTGGAGAAGGAATGAAGACAACTCTATTCCTTCAAGGTGGAAAGTAGCCGGAGCGTATGTGAACAGTGCCCTTGCCAAAACCGAGGCTTTAATGGCGGGATACGATGAAGCAATACTCTTAAACTCTCACGGGTATGTAGCCGAAGGCTCCGGAGAAAACATCTTTATCATTAAGAACGGTAAGGCAATAACTCCTTCCTTAAACGAGCATATTCTTGAAGGAATCACAAGAAATACCGTTATTACTTTACTAAAGAAAGAATTAGTTGTCGATGTTGAAGAAAGGCCTATAGCGAGAAGTGAACTCTACACAGCTGATGAAGTATTCCTTACAGGAACCGCAGCAGAAATCACGCCTGTAGTAGAAATAGATAACAGAAAAATAGGAAACGGAGAAATAGGTGAAATTACAAAGCAGTTGCAGGATATTTACTTTAGAGCTGTAAGGGGTAAAATTCCTAGGTATAAGAATTGGTTGACACCTGTGTATGATAAGTAGAAGGATAAAGGAAATTCAAAAGGTATGTGAAGAAATATGTTGGCAAAATAGACTCAGCGGTTCGGAAGGGAATAAGAGAGTAAGAAGATTTATAAAAAAATATTTAAAGGATAAGGGTTTTAAGGTTTTCACAGAAAAATTTGAAATTTCTAAAACTTTTCCCGTTTCGGCAACTATAAAAGTAGACGGAGAGGAATTCCCTGCAATACCTCTTATAGGGAGTTTATGGGGTGAGGTATCGGGGGAATTAAAGGTAGCAAAAAATTTAAGCGAAGAGGAAGACCTTAAAGGAAAAATAGTTGCAATGCCGATAGGTGGGCTAAGGGATTCAGAAAAAGCAAAGAGGCTAAGGGTTAAAAAAGCAGCCGCTCTGATTACTTTTCTCGAAGAACTCAACGTTTCCTTTTCGGGAACCATAGGGGATGCAAAATTTTTTGCGGTAAACGCTACCAAGGAATTAGTAAAAAAACTTGAAGGTAAAAAAGTAATTCTAAATGTAAGAACTTACAAAAGAACCGTACGCGGGGAGAACCTATTTATAGAGTTCGGAAGAGGACCGATAGTCTACTTAGTTGCCCATTACGACACAAAACCTTTTGTCTACGGGGCCATAGACAATGGCCTTTCTGTTGCTATGCTACTCGTTTTAGCGAAAGACCTATTTTCTTACGAAGAACTTCCTTTCCGTATAAGAATTCTCTTTACAGACTGTGAAGAATTAGGCCTTGAGGGAAGCTATCATCATACATTACATCTTAAAAATACGCTCTACGTTATAAACCTTGACTCTATAGGATGGGAAAATCCCGCTGTTATTTATAAAGACTATAAGGGATATAATGGAAAGCTAATAAATGAAAAGTTTTTTAAACACTTAACCGACCTTAAAATCGATATACCTTTTGTAGAAAGTAAGACCGGTGCAAGTGACCATATTCCATTCAAAGAAAAAGGAGTAGAAGCTCTATTTCTATCCTCTAATCCTTTTACACTCCGTCATACTGAACTGGATGATTACCATGCAATAGATTGGGAAGTGGTAAAACTATGGTACGAGGTCGTAGCACACTTTATAAGAAGAATCCATAGGCTTTAAACTTAAAGTAATGGAAGAAAGGAGATTTGTTATATGGGGAAGAAATCCTATAATAGAAGCCCTAAGAGCTGGAAAAGGTTTTGAGAAAATCTTTATAGCTCATGATAGCAAACCTCCGAAGAAACTCCTTGAACTGGCTCAAAAAAGAGGCATAAAAGTTCAAAAAGTTCCGAGAAAACGTATAGAAGATTTAGCCGGGACGAAAAAAACACAAGGTGTAGTTGCTATTCTTAGTCCCGTTGAGTATGTAAAGCTGGAGGAACTTTTCAAGGAAACGATAGAAAAGAACTCTTTCTTTATAGTTATTGACCACATTACCGACCCTCAGAACGTAGGTAATCTCCTTCGGACTTGTGAGATTCTCGGAGGTATAGGAGCTTTAATTCCCAAAGACAGAACATCTCCTATAAATGAAACGGTGGTTAAAGCATCAAGTGGTGCGGTTTTTTATCTGAAGATATCCAAGGTAGCGAGCCTTTCGAAAGCTTTAAGAGACTTCAAAAAAATGGGTGGTTGGGTTTACGCAGTGGAAAAAGGAGGGAAAGATATAAGAAACGTTGAAGTTCCTCTGCCGGTAGCTCTGGTTTTAGGTTCCGAAGATAAAGGTGTTTCCAAAAGTGTTATGGATATATGTGATGAAATAATAACCATACCTATGAAAGGTAGAGTTAACTCACTGAACGTGAGCTCAGCAGGGGCAATAGCAATGTGGGAGGTGGTAAAAAGATTACTCTAAGATAAATCTAACATTCTCTGTATAGGTCTTTTAGCCCTTTCGATAATATCTTCCGGGAGTATAACCTCGTTCGTTTCATTTTTCAAAGTTTCGTAAACCTTCGGCAGGGTTATTCCTTTCATGGTACAGCAGTAAACGGTTCTGCAGTAATTCATGCTCTGGGGAAAGATATACTCCTTATTCGGATTGATTTTCTGAAGTGTGTGTTTTAGCCCAACCTCGGTAATTATTATTACCCTATTTACATCTACGCTCGTTGCGTATTTGATAATTTGAGAAGTTGAACCCACAAAGTCGGCAAGCTCTATTACTTTAGGATGACACTCCGGATGGACTGCTACTTTGGCATCTGGATACTGTTTTTTTAGTTTTAAAAGTTCCTTATAGGTAAACTCAAAATGGGGAGGACAAAAACCTTTCCATATCACAAATTCCTTATCGGGAACCTGTTTTGCCACCCAATTCCCGAGGGCTTGGTCAGGTAGAAAAACTATTTTCTTCGCATTGAGCTTTTTAATAATCTTAGGTGCATTTGCAGAAGTAACACATATATCAACCTCTGCCTTTACATCTGCCGTTGTATTTATGTAAGCGACAAACTCTGCATCAGGATGTTTTTCCCTCAATTTTCTCACTTGGTCAGCGGTTATCATATCCGCCATAGGACATCCGCTTTCCGGGTTAGGATGTAGAACTTTCTTAGTAGGATTTACAATTTTTGCGGTTTCACACATGAATCTAACACCGCAGAAAACAATGATGTCCGCATCGGTTTTAGAAGCTTTTCTAGCAAGTTCTAAGGAATCACCGACAAAATCAGCTATATCCTGAACCTCAGGTCTCTGATAATAATGGGCGAGGATAACCGCATTCTTTTTCTTCGCCAATTTTCTTACTTCTTCCTGAAGTTCCTTGATTTCCTCTTGGGAAAGCTCCTTTTCTTGGGTGAGAACGAGCTTGGTCATTACTCACCTCCGTTAAAATTTTATTAATTAGACTATCTATACCTTTTGTCCACCGACAAAGCTCATTGTAATTTTCAAAACAGGTAACAAAAGCATTTTAAAACCTTGTTATAATAACCAAATTATGGAAAAGAACTGGAATGTAGGAACAAAGTATTTAAACGATAAAACGAGACTGATTGTTGTAGGTATTACGGGAAGAGAAGCTTCTCAAGTTGTCGCAGAAAGTGAAGCTCTTTATCCTGGATTTATTAAAGTAGGAGTTACTCCCGGTAAAGGTGGAACAGAAGTTGCAGGTGTACCTGTTTTCAATACTGTAAAGGAAGCACTTTCTTCTCCAGAAGGAAAAGATGTAAATACAGGGTTGGTTTACGTTCCTCCTGCATCTGTAAAAGATGCCGTAATAGAACTAATCGATGCAGGAATAAAACTTATCTACATAGTTACAGAACACGTTCCGATAAGGGATACGGTCTACTTTTATCACTATGCAAAGGAAAGGGGTGTTACCATTGTAGGGCCTACCTCACTGGGATGTATAGTTCCCAGAATTCCCGCAAGGATTGGAGCTATCGGTGGTAAAAATCCGTCTATAGCCTACGCGGATGGGGGACTCGTAATTCTCTCCAAGTCCGGAGGACTTACAACTACTACAGCAGAGATGTTCAAGAGAAGAGGATGGGGCGTTTACATGGCTTTGGCACTGGGAGGGGACGTAATTGCTTGTACTACTTTTGCGGATGTTTTAGAGGAAATAGCAGATGACCCAAATGTAAAAGGTGTTATAATCCAAGGAGAAGTAGGAGGAACTTACGAAGAACAAGCTGCGGAAACCATACTTAGACTTTATAAGGAAGGTAGATGGAATAAACCGGTTGCTGCTTTTGTTGCGGGTAAATTCCAGGAAAAGATGGAGGGTGTATCCTTCGGACACGCAGGAGCTATAGTTGAAAGAGGAAAGGGCAAAGCTACGGATAAGATAAGAATGTTTAACGAAGTAGGAAAAGAAACAGGGTTGGTCAAAGTAGCTGAGTTCTATCATGACCTTGTCAAATGCATAGAAGAACTTGGTGTTCCCAGGGACTTTGAAGACTCCACTCCCGGCGGAAAAGTTGATCCGCTATACAGAACCATTGACCCAGAAACTTGCGAGTTTAAACCTCAAGATTAATACACAATTTCTTCCCTTTCCTCCATACTGTTTTTCCTTTTCCTAAATTAACCTTTCCTCCTTTTTTGAGTAACTTTCTTACCAGTTCAACTTTTTCGAAATCTTTCTCCCCTATAAAATTTCTTATCACACGTCTTTGGATAGCTAAAGGTTGGTCTTTTAAAAGTTCTACTTCCAAACAATTTCCAATCCTAACCCTTTGGAGGACTGTTTGAGCAAAAGTCTCCAAAAATTCGTTTTCCGCCCTTAAAATTTTTATCATCTTTAAAAAACTTTCCTCTAAGTTTTTGTTTAATTTTTTCATCTCGGGAACTACTTTATGTCTTATTCTGTTTCTGGCTATATTTATATCATAATTGGTAATATCTTCAACCCATTTCAATTTCTTAAAAAGAGCATACTCTTTTATTTCTGCCTTTTTCACATAATAAAGAGGTCTTCTTAAATCCTTCTCCCTGGGAAGAAAACCTATTAAGCCATCGAGTCCTGTTCCGCGGGAAAGGAAAAGTAATGCGGTTTCTACCAGGTCATTCAGATGGTGAGCTGTGATTATACAGTCAAACCCTTCTGTCTTTTTTATTTCTCTTAAAAATCTGTATCTGAGAATTCTTCCCGCCTCTTCCAGATTAAGTTTTCTTTCTTTAGCATATTCCTTTACATTTCTTCTATCTATAAAAATTTTCAATCCTCTCTCTTTTGCAAAATCCAAAGCGAATCTTTCATCTCTGTCGGATTCCTCTCTTATCATATGATTGAAATGGGCAAGGGCTAATTCCCTAAATCCAAAGTAATTTTTAAGTTTTATTAAGATATCCACTAAAACTACCGAATCTACACCTCCCGAAAAAGCTATTAGAATCTTTTTTTCTCCCGAAAAAACTTTTTCATTGTTCTGAAGCTGGAGAACCTTTCTTATTACACGGGTTTCGGGATTCATAGTTCCTTACTTGCTTTTTCATAAAGAGCTATGACGGTTTCGAGTATTTCCTTAGGAAGCTCTTTTTTATAGTTTTCTTTAAA
>DQTK01000018.1 GCA_015662815.1 Aquifex aeolicus
CTTTTATCTATCGCTTCAAACCTTTTATCTATCGCTTCAAACCTTTTATCAGTCTCCCTCATAAAGGCTTTCAAGGTTGCTTTAATTTCCGCAATGTCTCTTATTAGTTGCCTCTCTTCGGAAGGACTCAACGGGTATCCGAGACTTATGAGAAGGAAAAACAAAGCAGCTAAAATTCTTAACATATTCATTAGATTACTCCTTTTATTTATCTAATTTATTCCGATCTATATCATCATCTTTGGGGAAACCTCCATCCATGACTTTTCGTATTTTTTCCTTTGAGAAAAAATTTTCTGTTAACTCAGTCAAGAACATATAATCTTCCCATGTTCCAAAAATGGAAAAACTCCTTCTCAATACGTTATTTACGTCGGTGAAGGACCTAGTAAATATGGAAAGCTCTCTAAAGGTTGGAAACCTTGATTTTAGCTATAATTCGGAGGAAATTCCTTGTGAAGAGCTTTTAAATAGCGATAATCCTAACGAGAAGATATTAAACATTGTAGCTGAGGAGATCAAAGCTATGCCTATTACTATTGATTTAGAAGAACATCCACTCTATAAGAAAGGTCTGGAAAAGAGATTGGAAAAAGCTAAGAAAGAAGATGCTATTAGGCTTTATAAAGAGACTAAGTGGACTCCTGAAAAGATAGCAAAAATCTTAAATATTTCCGAAGAAAAAGTTATCAGGTATCTTAAGGAAGAGAATCTGATTAAGGGAATAGCGTTTAGGTTAAAGTAGGAATTAATTAGAACTCAAACTCTCCCTCCAATTTATCCCAATCTATATCATCATCCCTTTTGGAAACCTCCATCCATGACTTTTCGTATTTTTTCCTTACTTCCAGCTCTTTCTTTACCGCTTCCATTAGTGTTTCTACACTAAGTTTAGTTTCAAAGTTTGCTTTTATCTTTGTATACCCGGGTCCTTCTCCTCTCTTTATAACCCTTGTGAGTGCCACATATTGAAGGTTCATTTCATCTATTATTTCTCCATATTCTTCCTTGTTTTCTTTTATTCCTTCTATCACTTCCTTTGCCTTTTCCTCAGTGAAATCTTTCAGTTCACATATTTCACTTTCTATCCAACTTACAAGCTCTTTCATTAGATCCGGGAAGTCTTCTGTAAAATAAACTCTATCAAATTCAAGTCCCTTTGAAGAATGTGCAGTGGTTAGTACTGTTCTTGCATCGGGAGAATACAGCTTCTTAGCCTTTTCATAAAGCATTCCTATATCGTATTTCTCCGCTATCCATAAGGCATGAGCATATTCAATTTCTCCCATCGCTGCAAAGTAATCTATAAACTCTTCAACGCTTTCTGACTCTTTTCTTGCTTCATTTGCCATATTCTTTATGTATCCCGGTATCCCGTAAAGCAAACTTTCATTACCGAAATAGTAAAATTTCAATAATCTTTCTGCCTCTCTCACACTTCTGAATATTTCATTCAAATCCCTTGAAAAGGTTATAGGCTCATTTAGTCTGTTTAAGATTTCAACCAGTTTTGCATTCGTTCTGGTTATATACGCTTTTAATCCATTAGTTCTTCCCGTTTTCTCAGACTTTATCTCGTTTTCATCTCCTTTCCAGTTATGTAAAAACTTATTTGCATAATTGACCACAGTGTTGTTTTCAAATCTGAAAGAAATGGTTAAAGATTTTTCTTCCCAATCTTTTAATCTTGCAAGTGTGTTTATAGCTCCCCTCCAGGAATAAATTGATTGATGCCTATCACCAACTATGAGCTTCTGAGGTATCGGTGCATGTCTCAAAACGTATTCTTGAACTCCATTTAAATCTTGGCCTTCGTCTACTAAAATAGCGTCAAACCTTTTAAAAAAGTCCTTAAGGTCCTCAAGGTTTTGCTGGAAAACCTTAAGGTAAAAATCGTGAGTTATGGAAAGTTGCCTTTGAGCTATTGCAAAAAATATGTATTCGACAACCTCGGATAACTTTTCAATAAATTCTTCTATCTTGAACTTTCTTTCGGGTTTAGGAAATTGCCTTATACCGAAGGTTAAATAAAATTTCTTCTTAAGCTGGTAGTTCGAGAAGATAATCTTCCTTATATTTTCCTTATTTACTGTTAGATAAACGGAGTTACAAAAAGCTTCAAACACGTCTTTGTAAAAGTTAGCAGTCAAGCTATCAATTTCTAAAAGCTTTATGAGTTCATCAACAAATACTTTCTTGTTTACTAAATCCTTCTTTCTTTGTTCTGGTAGAAACTTATAAGCCAGACCGTGTATTGTGTAGACCATGCAATTGGGAGGCATTTTATTTTTAAGCTCCTCTGCAATTGAACGGTTAAAAGTAAGGACTAAAAATTTTCTTCTGGGATAAACTTCTGCCAAGGCTCTAATTGTTGTCGTTTTTCCCGTCCCCGCGTAAGCATTTATTTTCAACTTCTCTGTATCTTTAAAAGCTTTTATGATTCCTTTCTGTTCTTCCGTGAGTTTTATTCCCATAATTTCTAAATTAACTATAACCAAACTAATAGGAAAATCTCACATGGTAATGAC
>DQTK01000093.1 GCA_015662815.1 Aquifex aeolicus
GCACCTGTAGCTTTAGAGGAAGGGCTTAGGTTTGCTATAAGAGAAGGTGGTAGAACTGTAGGTGCCGGTGTCGTTACTAAAATCCTTGATTGAGGTTTAGAAAATGGCTAGGGAAATCATCACGCTTGCTTGTACCGAGTGCAAAAGAAGGAACTATACTACTACCAAAAATAAACAGAAACACCCTGAAAGGTTGGAATTGAGGAAATATTGCAAATGGTGTAGGAAACATACCATTCACAGAGAGGTGAAATAAATTTCTAACGGAGTGGGGCTGTAGCTCAATTGGCAGAGCGCGGGACTCCAAATCCCGTGGGTGGGGGTTCGAGTCCTCCCAGCCCCGCCATTTAAACCTTTTCCCATAGAGGTAAATCCTATGGAACGACTCAGAAATTTTCTCACTGGTGTAAAAGACGAACTCAAAAGGGTTATATGGCCCAGAAGAGAACTTGCAACAAAGGCTACTATCAGTGTTATAATATTTTCCCTTGTAGTGGGAATTTATCTTTGGATTTTAGACATAGGTTTTACTAAAATTATATCTTTCATTCTTTCCTTGAGAGGGAGCCTATGACGGGAGAACAGCAAACTCAACAACTTGAAAAGAAGTGGTACGCACTTCAAGTAGAACCGGGAAAAGAAAATGAAGCAAAGGAAAATCTGTTAAAGGTTTTAGAACTTGAAGGTTTAAAAGATTTGGTTGATGAAGTTATAGTTCCAGCCGAGGAAAAGGTTGTTATTAAAGCCCAAGGAAAGGAAAAGTACAGGCTCTCTCTCAAGGGAAATGTACGAGACATTCCGGTTCTTGGAAAGAAAGGTGTTACAACCTTCAGGATAGAGAATGGAGAAGTAAAAGTAACAGAGAGCGTGGAAGGTGATAATTGTGTTAAAGCTCCTCCCATTTCTAAACCAGGGCAGAAAATAACCTGTAAGGAGAATAAAACGGAAGCTAAGATTGTTCTCGATAACAAAATATTCCCCGGTTATATCCTCATCAAGGCACTTATGAGTGATAAGCTCCTTATGGCTATAGAAAAAACTCCCCACGTCTTCAGACCGGTAATGGTAGGAGGGAAACCTGTTCCTTTAAAAGATGAAGAAGTAGAGAGAATACTTAATCAGATAAGGAAAGGTGTTAAACCTACAAAGGTTGAGTTTGAAAAAGGAGAACAAGTAAGGGTTATAGAAGGTCCCTTTATGAACTTTACCGGAACAATTGAAGAGGTTCATCCGGAAAAGAGGAAATTGACTGTTATGATAAGTATCTTCGGAAGAATGACACCTGTAGAACTTGATTTTGACCAAGTAGAAAAGATTTAAGGAGGCTTGAAAAATGGCTAAGAAGGTGGTAGCCACTATAGAGCTAATGCTTCCAGCTCAACAGGCGTCTCCGGCACCACCGGTAGGACCGGCTCTCGGTCAACACGGTGTAAACATTATGGAATTTGTAAAGCAGTTTAACGCTGCTAGTAGAGATTATGAGCCGGGAACTGTACTCCCCGTTGTGATTACGGTATACCAAGACAGAAGCTTTACATTCATAATGAAAACCCCGCCGGTATCTTATCTGCTTAAAAAGGCGGCGAGGGTAGAAAAAGGTTCCTCAGACCCCAAAAGAGTTAAAGTGGGTAGGATAACGGTCAAACAGCTTGAAGAAATAGCGAAAACGAAGCTTAAAGATATGAATACCAGGGATTTGAAAGCGGCTATGAGAATTGTTGCCGGAACAGCTAAGAGTATGGGTATTGAAATAGAAGGATGGAAGGAGTAGTGCCATGGCTAGAAGAGGGAAAAAGTATATAGAAGCTGCAAAACTTGTTGATAGAAATAAAAGGTATACAGTAGAAGAAGCTGTAGATATTCTCAGAAAAATGGAAGAGGTTCTTCAACGGAGATTTGACGAGACCGTAGAACTCGCAATGAGATTAAACGTAGACCCAAGGTATGCAGACCAGATGGTTAGAGGTTCAGTAGTTCTCCCGCACGGATTAGGTAAACCGATAAAGGTAGTAGTTTTTGCCGAAGGTGAGGATGCAAAAAAAGCAGAACAGGCCGGAGCCGATTATGTAGGTGGAGATGAACTGATAAACAAAATATTGAAAGAAGAATGGACGGACTTTGATGTAGCAATTGCTACTCCGGAAATGATGCCAAAAGTTGCAAAGCTCGGTAGAATTTTGGGACCACGTGGACTTATGCCTTCACCGAAAACTGGAACTGTTACGAAAAACGTTGAACAAGCTATTAAAGATGCAAAGAGAGGTAGGGTTGAGTTTAAGGTGGACAAAGCCGGAAACGTTCACATGCCCGTAGGAAAAATCTCCTTTGAAAAAGAAAAACTCATCGACAATATTTACACTGCAATAGATGCAGTTGTTAGGGCAAAACCTTCGGGAGCTAAAGGTCAGTATATAAAGAATATAGCTTTATCCCTCACCATGAGCCCCAGTGTAAAGATCGATATAAACGAAACACTCAAGAAGCTACAAGAACAAGCTGCATAAGTGGAGGTAAGTTATGGCAGAAGTTAGAAAGGCTTTACTCAAAAAACAGGAGCTTGTAAACTCTTACAAGGAGAAACTTCGGAAATCTAATGGATTTATAATCTTTTTCAATTTTCAAGGAATAGACGCATATCCTTTTACTCTACTGAGACTGGATATAAAGGATTTAAAAGGTGAAATCGTAGTAGTAAAGAATACACTTCTTTACAGGGCTTTTTCCGATACTGTTCTTTCCGATCATAGGGAACTCTTCATAGGGCCTACAGCTGTACTGTTTGCTTATGAAGATCCGGTAGCTGTTACTAAAAAGCTTGTAGACTTTTTAAAGGAGACTTTTGATAAAGAGTGGGAGACCAGAATAAAAGGTGGACTTCTTGACTATAAGTACATTTCTCCTGAACAAATCAAAGAGCTTGCTGAGCTACCTAGCAAAGAAGAGCTTATTGCGAAATTGCTCGGTGTGTTGAAAGCACCTGTTACACAGCTTGCTATGACATTGAAAGCTGTACCTCAAAAGCTGGTTCTTGTACTTAAAGCTATTGAAGAAGAAAAATCTAAAGGAGGTCAGTAAAGATGGCTACTTTAACCATTGATGAAATTGTAGAAGCTATTAAGAATATGTCCGTATTAGAAGTTTCTGAGCTTGTTAAAAAGCTAGAAGAAGAATTCGGTGTTTCCGCAGCAGCCATGGTAGCCGCTGCACCGGCAGTAGGAGCAGTAGCGGGAGCAACAGGCCAAGAGGAAGAGAAAACAGAATTCGACGTGATACTTAAATCCGTAGGAAAGAACAAGATACAGGTTATTAAGGCGGTAAGAGAAATTACGGGTCTTGGTCTTAAAGAGGCTAAGGAACTTGTAGACAATGCTCCCAAACCTATTAAAGAAGGCGTACCCAAAGAAGAAGCCGAACAAATTAAGAAGAAACTTGAAGAAGTCGGAGCAGAAGTTGAAATCAAGTAACATTTCTCTCTTTTCTTTTCCCCATCTTTATTTCCCTTTAGGAGGTAAAAGCCTCTGAGGTTAATTGAAAAATTAATTTCTCCTTAGCGGTTGTGGGAAATTCGAAAAAGGAATTCTTGACGTTTTTTAATTTTCGTATATACTATAATGATTATCCTATGGGTTTAGTATGTTCTTTCCCACTCATAAACAAAGATAAAAAAGGAGAGGTATAACCATGGCAAAAATTTCTTTACCCCGTAAATTTTTTGGAAGAAGATCAGAAATCTTAGACCCTCATTACCTTTTGGGTATTCCTAAAAACTCCTTTGAGAATTTTGTCCAAATTAGAGTGAATCCGTATAAGAGAAAAAACGTAGGACTAGAACACATATTCAGAACTTCCTTTCCTTTTAAAGACCCTGATGAGAACTTCATTCTAGAGTACTTAGGTTATGAAATAGGTGATTGGGAATGTAATAGATGTGGTTATAAACCTAAGGATGACCTTTTGGGAGGGTGGGATGTAGATTGTCCTAAATGCGGAGCAAAGCTAGTTTATAAGGAGAAATTTACCCCAGAGGAATGTAAGCTGAAAGGGCTCACCTACTCAGCTCCCCTTAGAGTTATGCTTCAGCTAAAGGCTAAAACCAAAAACGGATACAGGGAATTTCCACCCAAAAAGGTTTATTTCGGTGAAATCCCATTAATGACTGAGAATGGTTCATTCATAATCAATGGAACCGAGAGAATAATCATTAATCAACTTATTCGTTCAAGCGGGGTTTTCTTCGATGAAAAGGAAGAAAAGCAGAAAGATGCCACAATTACAAGAATTCTTTATAGAGCAAGTATTATTCCCGATAAGGGTTCAAGAGTTGAGTTTGAACTTTCAGGAGCTACTGATTTAATTTCCGCAAGGATAGATAGGAAAAAAGTAAGTGCTACTGCAGTATTGAGGGCTTTTGGTCTTGAAACTGCTTACGATATCCTCAAATATTATTACGAAGGAGTAAGAAATTATATAGTTAAGGATAAATACCTTTACGATGCTGAAACGGGTGAGGAATTTAGCGTTGAAGATTTAGAACATCATTACATTTTCGCAATCATAAAGTTCAAAGGTAAACTTGCAGGTTTTGGAAGTTCCAAAGAAAGAGAATTTATCGAAGAGAGATATATAGAAGAATGGGAAGACCTTGTGAGACTCCTCGACGATGATAGAGTTGAAGTTATAAGTGTTACCTCTGTTCCCAGGGAAAACGTTATTAGAAGCCAGTACGGCAAAAGTCTGGTAGATACTCTTGCCAACGATACATCTCCGAAGGATATAGATAGAAGAAGCCCTGTAAAAATACCTGCGGAATATAGTTTCAGAGACTACGGATTAATGGAAATTTACAAGAAACTCAGACATATAGAAGCTATGACTATGGAAATCGATTCCATAATAGAAAGGGCACGTATATACTTCACCATATTCTTCAGGGATTTAAAAAGATACGACCTTTCAAGAGTAGGTAGAGTCAAAATAAATGCAAAGGTACACAATATTCCCAAGGTTCTAAAACCTGCTGATGTAGATTTAATAGACAATCTTCCTCCTCTGGCCCTGGGTGAAAATTACGGAAAGTATCAGGAAGGAACCAGAATAACCAAAGAGCTCCTTAAAGAACTTTTCAAAGAACATAAGGAAATAAAGGTAAAGGATTATACGGAAGATGAGGCGAGGTTTATACTTCCCGTAGACCTTGTAAACATAATCAAATATCTCATAGACCTTAGACATAGGAGAACCAAAAAAGATGACATTGCCCATCTCGGAAACAGAAGGGTAAGGTCTGTAGGGGAACTCCTCGAAAATCAGGCAAGGCTCGGAATAGCTAAAATGGAAAAAGTTTTCAGAGACCGTTCAGCGGTTATCAATCCCGAACAACCGGACCTTAAGCCTCAAGATTTTATAAATCCGAGATATGTCACAAATGCTGTAGTAGATTTCCTCAAAACCGGACAGTTGTCTCAGTACCTTGATAACACCAATCCCCTTTCCGAACTTACCCATAAAAGAAGACTTTCTGCTCTGGGTCCCGGAGGACTTACCAGAGAAAGTACTAAATTTGAAATCAGAGATGTTCACCCTTCCCACTACGGGAGAATATGTCCGATAGAAACTCCGGAAGGACAAAACATAGGTCTTGTTACTTCTCCTACTGTTTATGCAAGGGTGAATGAATACGGATTCCTAGTAACTCCTTACAGGAAAGTTGAAAACGGAAGGGTAACGGATAAAATAGAGTGGCTTGCTGCGTACGAAGAGGAAAACTACGTAATCGCTCAAAGTACACCTATTGATAGAGAAGGAAAGCTCCAAGCGGAATTTGTGTTAGCAAGACATAAGAATGATATAAGGTTAGTAAAACCCGAACAGGTGGACTATATAGACATATCTCCAAGACAGGTGATATCACCCTCTTCATCCCTAATCCCGTTCCTCGAACACGACGATGCGAACAGGGCTCTAATGGGTTCAAATATGCAAAGACAGGCAGTACCCCTCATATTCACACAAGCCCCCCTTGTGGGAACGGGAATGGAGAAAAAGATAGCCAGAGATTCACACGCTGTGGTAGTAGCAAAAAGAGGAGGAGTAGTAGAAGAAGTAGACAGTTCCAGAATAATTATCAGAGTAAATCCAGAGGAAATAAACTTAGACGACCCTCTGGATATAGGTATAGACATTTATGAACTCAGAAAGTTCCAAAGAACAAATCAAAAGACCTGTATAAATCAAAGACCTATAGTAAGAAAAGGAGAAAGGGTTGAGAAGGGACAGATTATAGCGGATGGACATTCAACGGACAGGGGAGAACTTGCTCTAGGAAAGGACGTTTTAGTTGCCTTTATGCCCTGGAGAGGTTATAACTTCGAGGACGCTATAGTTATATCTGAGAGATTGGTAAAAGAAGATGTTTACACATCAATACATATAGAGGAACTGGAAGCCGAAGCGAGGGAAACAAAAGTAGGAGATGAGGAAATAACCAGACAAATTCCCGGAGTTCCCGAAAAAGCGCTTACACACCTGGACGAGCATGGAATTGTAAAGGTAGGTACATATGTAAAGCCCGGTGATATTTTGGTAGGAAAGGTAACACCCAAAGGAGAAAGCAAACTTACCCCTGAAGAAAAACTGCTTCAAGCTATATTCGGTGAGAAAACCAAAGATGTTAAAGACGCTTCACTAAGGTGTCCTCCCGGAGTCGAAGGAATAGTTATAGATGTTCAGGTATTCACTAGAAAAGGTACAGGTAATAAAAAAGACCTTTTGTCTCAAAAGGTTGAAAGGGAAGAATTAGAAAATATCGATCAGGAGCTAGAAAAGAGGAAGGATCTCATAATAACCGGGAGAGAAAAAGTTCTCAAAGGTCTAATTCTCGGTAAAAAGATAGAAAAAGATGTAAAGATAGGAAGGAAGAGCTTAAAGAAGGGTACAGAGATTACGGAAGACATCTTAGGAGACTTTATCAACTTTATACTGGCTAAACCTGAAAACTTCTTTGAAGATGAAGAGCTTATAAGAAAGATTAGGGAAATATCGGAACGTTCAAAGATACAGATAGATATGCTTAACAAGGTTTACGAAGAAAAGAAAGAAACTCTCCTTAAAAGAAGGGATTTGCCCCCCGGAGTAATCACACTTGTAAAGGTATTTATTGCCAACAAGAGAAAAATCAAAGTTGGAGATAAGATGGCGGGAAGACACGGGAACAAGGGTGTCATATCCGTAGTCCTGCCTGTAGAAGATATGCCCTTCCTACCGGACGGAACACCGGTAGATATAGTTCTAAACCCCTTGGGTGTTCCTTCACGTATGAACGTCGGTCAAATTCTTGAAACCCATTTGGGATGGGCGGCTAAAGAACTCGGAAAGAAGATAGGAGAAATGATAGATAAAGGTCTGGACAGAAAAGCGATTACCGAATACCTCAAAGAAGTATACGCAATAGGAGATAAGGACGGAGAAAATGCCAAGTTTATAGAAGAATTCTTGAATTCCCTTTCCGATGAGGAATTCTGGTCTGTTGTAAGAGATTACGCCGATAGAGGAATCCCGATGGCTACTCCTGCTTTCGAAGGGGCTGATGAAAGTGCTATAAAAGAACTTCTTAAAAAAGCGGGTCTCCCTGAAAGCGGTAAGAGTATTCTCTACGATGGAAGAACAGGCGAACCTTTCGACTTCGAAGTAACCGTTGGATACATGCACATGCTCAAGCTCATACACATGGTAGATGACAAGATACACGCTAGGTCCACGGGTCCTTACTCCCTTGTCACTCAGCAACCTCTTGGAGGAAGAGCTCAGTTTGGAGGTCAGAGACTTGGAGAAATGGAAGTGTGGGCTTTGGAAGCTCACGGAGCTGCGTACACACTTCAGGAAATGCTTACCGTTAAGTCCGACGACGTAGAGGGAAGATCAAAAGTTTACGAAGCAATCGTCAAAGGTAAATACACTTACACACCGGGTATACCTGAATCCTTCAAGGTTCTCGTAAGGGAACTAAAGGCACTTAGTCTAAACGTAAAGTGTATGAATGGTGAGGAGAAGCCCTGTGACGAAGTTGAAATCAAAGAGGAGGAAGAAAAATGAGTGAGAAAGGAAGAGGTATCTTCCCCTTCTCAAAAATTAAGTTAATGCTAGCTTCACCTGAAGATATCAGAAGCTGGTCTCACGGTGAAGTAAAAAGACCTGAAACTTTAAACTACAGAACCCTTAAACCTGAAAAAGACGGATTATTCTGTGCAAAGATTTTTGGACCTACAAAAGATTACGAATGTCTTTGTGGAAAATATAGAGGGAAGAGATACGAAGGTAAAATTTGTGAAAAGTGTGGAGTAGAGGTTACAACCTCTTACGTAAGAAGACAAAGATTTGGTCATATAGAACTTGCTGCTCCAGTAGTTCATATATGGTTTTTGAAGAGCACTCCATCCAAGATAGGAACCCTACTTAACTTAACCTCCCGTGATGTTGAAAGGGTAGCCTATTTCGAATCCTACTTGGTCATAGAATATCCGAACGAAGAAGAAGAAGAGAAGTTTGAAAAGGATGAAACAACAATCCCTTTAAACGATTGTATTTCCACTAAGTGGGTAAAACTTCACGTAGTAAATGAGGAAGAGTTTAAAGAAAAATACGCATTCACCATAGACGAAAAATACGAATACGGAATGGGGGCGGAAATACTCAAAGAAGTCCTTTCCAAATTGGACTTAGAAGCTTATTCCCGTAAACTTAAGGAAATAGTAAAACCTTACAGCATAGGTTTTGAAGAACTGGGAAAGGAACTGGGAGAAAAGTATAAGAACCTATACCAGAAACTTATAAAAGTAATAGCGGACGACTTCAGAGCTTATGGCGTTGAGATAAAAGGTCTTGAGAATTACGGTCTTTCCTTAGAACAAGCAATTCATAGAATTCTTAATGAAGAACTTTATCTCAACGTAGATACAGGAGAAATACAGGTAGAGGATTGTGGAGACTCTTGTCTCACCGGAAGAGAAGCTATAAAAACCTACTATGAAAGAGTAAGAGAATACAAAAGGGATATTCCTATATTTGAAAAAATTAAAGAGGATATCAGAACTACAGTTCTTAGAGAGGTTTCCGAGGCAAGAATAAGGAAAGCTTTAAGAACACTCCAATTAGTAGAAGGATTTAAAAAGAGTAGAAACAGACCTGAATGGATGATTCTGGAAGTCCTTCCCGTTCTTCCTCCTGAACTGAGACCTTTGGTAACTCTAGACGGTGGAAGATTTGCTACTTCAGACCTAAATGACCTCTACAGAAGGGTCATTAACAGAAATAACAGATTGAAAAGACTGATAGAACTCAGTGCTCCGGACATAATTATCAGAAACGAAAAAAGGATGCTCCAAGAAGCTGTAGATGCATTGA
>DQTK01000137.1 GCA_015662815.1 Aquifex aeolicus
GAGTTTTCCCTTCCTTTTCGGAGTTCTCAAAAGCTCTCTACAGAAGCTGGAAGAAATCTAAGGAAGATTTAAAGGAGTTTTTAACCGAGTGGAAAACATACCTTGAGATGGAAGTTTCAAAAGCGGAAGAAAAGCATATCCTTGAGTTTTTGAACAGCTTGAAACTACAATAAACCATACTTTTTGAATAAACTCCTTAATTTCCAAATATCAAACTTCTTTGGATATGAATTTACTTTTTCTCACCCAGCGTGTGCTATAAAATTATAAATATTGATGACTAAAATGTTAAGTATAATTTTCATATCTTCGTCTTTTGCAACATGCTTTATAGAAGCAGGAAATTATTACGGAATAAATCCCTACATTTTGTATGCAATAGCAAAAGTAGAAAGCGGACTAAATCCATATGCAGTAGAAGTTATTTCAAAGAAAAAGCTTTCTGTAAACTGTCCTTATAAATACAAAAATGGAAAATATCACTATTCTTGTACCCCTGAAAATAAATCTGAAGCGGTAAAAATAGTAAAATTAGCGGAAAAAGTAGGAGCAAATTATTCTTTAGGGCTTGGACAAATAAACAAAATTTGGATTCGATGGTATAAATTAAATGCAGAGAAGCTTTTTGATGGTTGTTATAACATATATTGGAGTGCATATATTTTAAATGAGTGCTATAATTTATTTGGTAATAGCTGGAAAACCGTTGATTGTTATAACAAAGGATTAAAAGCTAAAGCATCATCAGATTACGTTTTGAAAATTTATAGGGAGCTCGGGAGATTAATATGGAGAGACTTCAAATAGACGAAAAACAATTTGATAAAATTCTGGCTCTATTAGGACACGAGGGTATTATTAAACTTGCTCAAGGTATATGGCAAGTAGCATGGTACGTTAGACTGACAAAGAATTTGGAAATAAATTCGGGAGTTATTGAACACATGCATTCCTTCTTATCAGAAAGAATAAAAATTTTGGCACAAAATATAGATTGTTATCCTCAACCTATAACCTTATCAGAAAGCTTAAAACTTATTAACGACTTTTTTGACGGGGAGGTAGAGAATTGCAAAAAGAAAAAAAGCAGTGCGATAGACTTTATAAACGGGATATTAGAACTATTGAAAACGTAATTAAGTCATTGGAAGCAGGAGTTCCTATAAAGGTTATTGCTAAAAAATATGGACTTACAGAAAGGCAAGTCAAATATATTAAACGAAAATATCAAGTTAGATGTATTCTTGAAGGTAGAAAACCTACAAAAGCAGAATTAGAAACTGCATTCTTCCTCAAGAGGCTCGGATTAGAAGATTGGTATGTTGCAAAAATGTTAGGGGTGAAAGCTAAATGTCTATTCAACTATTAGTTTCAATTGTAATCTCTACTTTAGGTTATGTATTTTTGATTCGCGATGCGTGGAAAAAAATTAAACAAAAACTTCAAAATACAGAAAATCCAAAAAGAAATGAATTAACTTACGGATTTTTTTACTTTAGCGGGGCTATTTTCCTTCCCTTATTTTCCTTTGCTACATTCATATTCTTTCCTATTTTTTCTGCAATTTTGATGGTAGGAATGATTTTCACAAGCCAAGCATATTTTATTTACAAAACACTTAAGTTTTTCGGTTCTAAAATCTTCAAACCAGTAAAAACTCCTTACGATATTCAGCCGTTTTCAGATGAAATCAAACTAACTAAAGACCCTGAAATAACCGTAAAAGCTAAAGCATTTTCAAAACATGTTCATGTATTAGCTACTACCGGTGCAGGAAAAACAAAATCAGTTCTTGCTCCTATAGCAAAACAGTTCATAGAAATAGGAAAAGGAGTTATGGTAATTGACCCAAAAGGTGATAATGAAGTTGCAAAAGCCTTTATAGAGCTCCTTAAAGAACAGGGAAGATACCCGGAAGATTTTTGGTATTTTGATATAATGAAACCCAAATACTCCCTTTCATACAATCCACTCTACTCGGGAATAAAATACAACAAACCTCAACACATGGCGGTAATGATTATAGCTACAATGCCGAAAGTTGGTGGAGCTGCTACCTTTTACGAAAATCTCCAAAAGGAGTTTACTCGTTCTATTACAAGGCTACTTTCTATCCTTCCGAAAACAGGAAAGATGGTTAATTTCTTAGACCTTTACTCCATAGTTGCACATCTTCCCCATTCGATTGAATATCTACTTGACAAATATGACCAAGAACTCAAAGACACTAAAGATGAGCTTGCATATCTCTGGATAAAGTCTATATATGAAGAAGCAAAAAGAAATAGGGAGTTCAAGAGTTATCTCAGAAGCTTACAGCAACACCTTGCACTTTACGCTTTTTCTTTCAATCCCAGACTTCTTAACTCTTATGAGCCTGATATCAAGATAGCGGATGGATTTAGAGAAGGAAAGGTGATGTATTTCAACCTGAGAGCTTTAGATTTCCCTTCAGGAGAATCCCTTGACATAGGAAAGATGCTCCTTATGGATATTCAGTCTTACGCCGCATTCAAGCAAAGGGAAAATATAGTATCGGAAATACCAGATATGGTATTCATAGACGAGGCTCACAATGTAATAGTTCCCGAGTTTCAAAGAATGTTTGAAATGGCCAGGTCAGCAGGAATAGGTATAGTTCTTATTCACCAGTCCCGGCAGCAGTTTGAGGAGATTAAAAGAGGCATGTTTGAAAACATCTTCAACAATACAAATATCAAGATAATTCTCAGAACCGAAGACCCCGAAACAAGGAAATACCTTGCAGAATATTTTGGACAGACACTCAGGTATTTTGTAAACGTATCAAAAGGAGGAGAAAACCCGTTCAAAAAGCCAATAGATGCAGTTCTTCCCCATTGGTCGGAAATAGCCATGCAAAGGTATGACTACAAGATAAGACCTGAAGAGTTTTTAGAATTATCACCGGGAGAAGGATTTATTGCTGTAGGAGATAGGCACATTCTTGGAGTAAAAGGGAAACTCCAATACTTTGCAAAGGAGATTAAAGGAAAGATAGATTACGACCTTATTCCTGTAAAAGATGATACAAGCTGGAAAGACTCTGAAAAGGGACTGTGTTTGCTTTTTGAATTTGCAAAAGATAAAAAGTTTCAAGAAACATTAAAAGAAGACGTGGACCATGTTAAAAAACTAAAGGAAGAAATATCGGAGCTTTCTTCAAGGATTTCAAACGAACCAAAGAAACAATTTCACAAAGAAGACCATACTCAATTTCAGGAATTAAAAGATGAAGAGGATATAAGTGTTATGTCTTTACCAGGATTAGACATAGTTTACGACCCAACTGATGACTTGAATATAAAATAACAGCTTATTTTTTAACGGCAGGTATCAAAGAAAAATAAGCATCAATCATTTCTAACCATTTTCTCGGTATACTCCCCTTTAACTTTTCTAAGCTCTGCTGTTTAAGATGTGTATTGTGCCTTATTTTCTCAAGAACCGTATATAAGCCTGCATTTGAAATTACAGGGAGAATAAAATTGAAAAAGAAAAACATAATTCTTTTTCTATCGTCTGGTAAATATCCTCTTACTTTTAATACTCTATCCATATATGCAATTGTGTAGATATACTTCTTTGAAGAATATTTGTTTTTAGTTTTTTTACCCCTTAGAAGTTTTGTCCTGGCTCCTATTCTGGCGTATATCCTCATAAGTGTTAAACCTCTAATAGCTTCTTTCAAGGAAGGTCTTTTTCTTTTTCCTATAAAGTATTCGATATCTTCCAAAACAAATTCCAAAGGATAATCTTCACTTTGTATAGCTTTGATTACACTCCTTTTAGCATTCTTTTTAACTTTCTCTAATACTTCTTCCCTTGTCATCCCCTTACCTCAGTCTCAAATAACTTAAATAATTTCAATAACCTAAATTCTATAACTTTTTGTGACAGAATGTATATTATTTACCTTTATAACATTTTATGACAAATTTTCTCAAATTTCCGAAAATCTCAAATTCCTTCCTAATCTCAATTTCTCCCTCTCTCTATATCCTTAATACAATAGGTTACTTATTTACCATCAATACTTTAAATAACTTAAATAAATTTGTTAAAATACATAACATAACTAATTTATGGAGGTTGAGGCTAATGAGAATAGGGGCGGATGTAGGATTCGGGTTTGTTAAAGTTGTTTTTAACGGCAGTCAGGTAAAATTTCCCACAGCTCTTGCATATCACACTGCAACCGATATCTCGGAAGTAGATGTAGTAGTCCACGATGGAAAGGAGTATGTAGTAGGGGAGGATGTAAGGTATGAACCTAACGTAATTACAATTCTTACCGTGGAGGAACTGATAAACTACTATCCTGTATTTCTCAAATATGCTTTAAAGGAAAAGATAGCTCAGGTAGAGGAAATAGCAGTAGGACTTCCTCCTAAACACAAGAATTATAGTGATAAACTCAAGGAAATAGTAAGGAGCTTGGGCATCAAAAATGTTGAGGTTCTTCCTCAAGGCTTCGGGATATTCATAGACGTAAAAGACAAAATCGGTGAAGAAGTTCTTATAGTAGATGTAGGATTTAACACTGTAGATTTCCTAGTAATCAAGGAAGGTAAAAAGAAAAAAGGTCATACTCTGGAAAAGATGGGTATTCTCAAAGCAGTAGAAATTTTCAGAGATTTACTCCCTTCCGAGTATGCATTTTTAAAGGGAACTCCGCTTACAAAGATGCTTCAAAGGTTTGAAAAGGGCTATACGGTTATAGATGGAGAAAGAATAGACCTCAAAGAATTCAAAGAAAAAGCTTTGCAGAGATATACCGAAATACTGGAAGGGGAACTGAGAAGACATTTAGGAGACTTCGTAAGAGAGGTAGAAAGTTTGGTATTTGCAGGTGGAGGGGCAAATCTGATAAAACCTGAAATGATAAGACCAAAAGGTGTAATCATTCCGAATCAGCCCGAATACAGTCAGGCAAGGGGGTATTTGAGGTGGCTGGAAGAAAGATAATGAAGACATTTTCCATAGATAACGAAATAGATGAAAAACTAAAGAAAATTCCCTCAAGACAAAGCTTTCTTGTAAACTCTCTCTTAAAACTTTTCTTTGAAAAATGCGAAAATCAAGGGATAGATTGGCAAGTAGAGATTTACCGAAATCCTCAAGAACTTATAAAAAAATTTTGTTCTACAAACAGTGGGCAGATATCTGCAGAAACTTCTCACCGCAAGGTAGCAGAAACTCGAAATATTCAAGACACTTCAGAGAAAAAAGAGAGCGATATAGACATTGAAAGCTTCTGGTGAGGTAGTGAGGTTAGTTATTTTTTCCGCAATGCAGTTATTTTCTTGAATAAGAAATGTTATTTTGAGGAAGTAAGGCAAAATAGGAAAGGAAGTAAGGAAAGAAAGGAAGTAGGGAAGAGGGAGAAGTCTATTGAGTTATTATTCATGTTTTGTTATTTTTTTTCACCTCTTTGTTATTTTTTCCTTCAGGTAGTAAGGTTTAGACAGAGTTTATCAAAACACATTGAGAGTCCCCAAGCATGAGGAAGAGGTATAACCATATAAACTCTATCGGAACCTTTTAATCCAAATCTCAACGCTACATAAGTTTTGTAATCTATATTATGCTTCATAAGGTAATTCCTGAGCATAGGAATCCATATCCCGTAAGTATTTTGCTTTTGTGCTAATTCCTTTACCTTGTTTTTTAACTCATTTACAACTTCTTGCTTTTCTTCATCAAATACTTTAAACTCTACATCTACTATAGCGTATCCCCTTAAACTTACAACCTTTCTGGACTTGCCAAGCTTTCCTAAAACTGCTTCCTTGAGTAGCCCTGACAGTTTACCTAAACCCACTCTGTCAAAAATTAATTCTCTTGTCACATCCTTTGACTTTGTTATCAAATAATAAGCTTCGTTTTCTTTGCTTATACTTATCAAACTGTTTAAGAAGCTGTAAGTATACGGAATATCAAAATAAGATAGAAGGAAATTGCTCAAAGATATTGCTTCAAAATTAGGAATTTCTATGTAAACCTTTTCCTTATCCTTTTTCAAAACTCTAATCTTGGTAAATCCTGTTCTTTTTGAATTTTCAATATAAACTCCATCGCATACTTCTCTACCTGTCCATACACCGAGACCTAAAAGATTTAAAGCACCGACCATATGAGGGATAAAAGTTTTTCTAACCTTTCTGCTTGCACTTTCACTGCTAATAACTGAAAATTGAAAGCCATCTTCTTTTGGAACTATCTTGAGAGAATATTCATCGGAAGCTGTAAAGTATCCGCTTGCTTCTATACCTAAAGATACCTCCATATCTAAAAAATTTAATAATTTTAAAAAATTTAATTTAATAATTTTAAACACTTGCCAAATTTCGGATTAATAGTTGCATGGATAGGATATATATCTAAGAAAAAAGTTTCTTCTTAAAACGAACCAAGGAAAATAATTCGAAAACTGAAAATTGAAACGGGAAGTTCCTTTCCCGTTCAAAATCAAAAAGGAGGGAAGGAAAAATGCTAAAGGATTTCTATGTTTTTGTTGATTTAGAAGAGGTCAATGTAAAACCTATAAAAGATGTTATTTGCGACAGCTGTGGAGATTTACTCTATGATGAAGAGGGATTGAACAAAACAAAACCGTTCTATGCATTCTTCTACGAAATAGAGGAAGGAGATATAGTTTTTTCAAGGATTTTCTGTAAGGAATGCAAAGAAAAGGTGAAAAACTACACCGTAGAAGCTATGGAAAAAGGAGAGGAAGAAAAAAGAGAAATTATCGAAACGGATTTTGAAAACGCTCCCGAGGATTTCAAGAGAGATATTGTGAGGTGTCTTACTTCTCCCTTCAAAGACGAGGAAGTGAAAGGGGAGCTTTACGCTCCCCTTCAAAAAGGAGGTAAAGGAAATGAAGAAAATTCTATACCCTGAAGAAATAGAGGTTATAGAAAAAATTTTAGCAAAAGGTTTTGAAATTGAAAATGTAAATTTGGACTATAGAATTACAGTTCTACTATCTCGGAATACTCCTCTGGCAAAGGATAGAGAGATAGTAGAAACTGTGTATGCGGAATTGGTCTTAGATAGAAAAAAGAAAATCTTCGAGACATACTATGTTGAGTATACGAAGGAATTGGTCTTTTTAGATGGAAGAACCAGAACTTTAGAAACTAAAGAGTTTTCAAACTTTAAAGAACTCTTTGAAGAATTAGAAAGAAAGAAGGTGGTAGCTTTTAGAAATCTGGAAAGTGTTAAAGAATTCCTAAAGGAGCTTTGTCAGCAGAAATAGAGTTTGAAAAAGGAAAATGAAGAGGGAGCTTTCCGCTCCCTCTCAAATCAAAAAGGAGGGAGAAATGAACAAGGTCAGGTATACGGACTTAAATCCTTTGGTTAAAGAAGCTCTGGATAAGTATTCTATTACCTTAATTAATTATTATAAGAGCAGAGGTTTGGAAGTAGAGGAAAAAGAGATAAAAAGGATAATCGCTAAAAAGCTGAAAGCCATAGAACTGATGGCAATGGGAGGCAGTCCCAAAAAAGAAATAATAGTCCTAAGACTTTCCACCTTTGAGGAAAAGGTAAATCCCAAATATGGGATAAAGGTTTTAGAAGAAAGGCCTCATACGGTGTATTTAAACAGGAAAACAGGAAAAGCAAAATGCACTTGCAAATGGTTTGAAAAACATAAAGTTTGTAAGCACGTAATAAAAGCACTGCTTTTAAAGGAACATGGTCCTACACACCTAAGAAGAAAATTAAACCTTCCTTCTTACAAAGAAAAAGAAAACAGAAAGAAGATAGCAGAAAATCTAAAATGGGACGTTTTTAACGCTATCACAGCTCTCGCAACTCACAGAGCAACGAGTATAGGAAAATACGAAAAACTTCAAAAAATAGCAAACTCCCTTGTTTTTGCTTAGCTTCAAAACCTTTTTCACCCAAAAAGTTTCTATGGATTTTAAAGAAAATCAAATCCATGAAAGAGAAGAAATACAAAAGATAGTTAAAAACAAAGAAGTGAAGCGGGAATTTGCATTCCCGCTCTTTAAAAACTAAGAAGGAGGGAAGGAAAAATGAGTGAAATAGTTCAAGCTAAAGTAGTAGAAGAAAATATTGAAAAAGAAGAGAAGAAAGGTCAAATTGTTCGGTTTGTAGCTCCCGTGGAACTTCCTGAAAAGATAACTTTTACAAGTATTTTGGAAAGCACTAAGAGAAGGCTTGAAGAGTTGGTTAAACAAAACCCCAATGCTATTGTAGACATTAACGGAAAGTATGAGATAACCAGACCTGTAGCCTTAGCTATAAAGAGTTTTCTGAGAGACACCATCATCGCAATAGGTGGAAATGTAAGGTTTAAAGTTTCCGAACCGAAAGTAATAGAAGAAACACAAGAAATGACGGTTAAAGTCAGTTGCATAATAGAACTACCTAACGGACAAATAATTGAGGAAGAAGCTCTCGGAAGTTGTTCAA